>NZ_JBQENT010000002.1:0-235210 GCF_052044855.1 Metabacillus sp. 22489 | reverse complement strand
TCCCACCTAAATTGAGTGTGTCTCAATTCATGGGTTACTTAAAAGGAAAGAGTAGTCTTATGATTTTTGATAGACATGCGAATTTAAAGTATCGATATGGAAATCGGAAATTTTGGTGCAGAGGTTTCTATGTTGATACAGTAGGCCGAAATAAAAAGCAAATACAAGAATATATTAGAAATCAGCTAGTAGAAGACTACCGAGCTGATCAATTAACATTGTTCGAAGAGTTTGATCCATTTACAGGAGAAAAAAATAGGAAGAAATAAGAAAATTCTTTAGAATTAGTGAGTAAATGTGGTGCAAAAGGGAAACCCATTCAGTGGGCCTTTAAGGCCGAGGCCGGAAAGAGAGGCTTTTAGCCGCAGAGCAAACCACCAGTTCTCACTGGTGGTTTTGATTCCTCCATGATAAAAGCTGACCCTTAGAAGAGTCAGCTATCAGTCTAAATTATTTATGTCCATAAGGATCAATTGTTTGAATTGTCCCATCCTCGTTGTATGTTAGCTCTGTATATTTTACAGAGCGCTTATGGTTTACTCCGTCTGATAATTCACAGTCATGGTAGAACAGATACCATTTATCTTTATATTCAACAATTGAATGATGTGTCGTCCAGCCGATAACAGGAGTAAGAATCGTTCCCTTGAACACAAATGGTCCCTGTGGATTTTCGCTTACAGCATAAACAATTTTATGGGTTGTACCTGTTGAATAGGATAAATAGTAAAGGCCATTGTATTTATGAACCCATGGGCCTTCGAAAAATCTACGGTCTTCATCGCTTGCTAGAATTGGGTTGCCATCCTCATCAACAATCGAGATTTCTTTCGGTTCGCTTTTAAATGTTAGCATATCATCAGTTAATTCTGCGACTCTTGGTCCTAAAGCAGGCTCTGTAGGAGCTGGACCTTCTGCATCTGGGTTAAATGCTCCTGTTTGCCACTTCTCTAGTTGTCCTCCCCAAAGTCCGCCAAAATAAGCATAAGCTTTGTCATCCTCATCGACTAACACTGCTGGATCGATGCTGAAGCTGCCTGGAATATAATTTTCCTCTGGTGTAAATGGTCCTGCAGGATTGTCGCTTGTTGCAACACCGATACGGAAAATGCCATCAAGATCTCTAGCAGGGAAAAATAAATAATATTTGTTGTTTTTGTAGGCAGCATCTGGAGCCCAAAGCTGCTTACTAGCCCAAGGAATATCCTTTAAGTGAAGAACCTCCCCGTGGTCGACGACTGGTCCGTTTACATCATCCATTGATAAAACATGGTAATCTTCCATTTTATATTGGTCACCATTATCATTTGAAGGTTCATCATGATCAAGGTCATGTGAAGGATAAATATATAGCTTTCCTTCAAAAACATGTGCAGAAGGATCTGCCGTAAAAATATGTGTAACGATAGGTTCGTTTGGTTTAGTTTCTTTTCCCATTTGCTCTCCCCCATATATTAGTTAAAGTGCTTACATTTTAAGTATACCGATTTCTTCAGACTTTGTATACCCATTAAACTAACTTTCGGAAGATAACGTATAAATAGTAAAAAACAAAGTGAGATTTACTAACTCGATAATTATATGAAGATTCGAATAATTATGAAACATCAAAATAATATTGTAATATATCGAGAAAGTCCTTATAATAGTATTCGTTAAATAGACAATTGTCCTTTCTGGGTGGAATGTATCCGATATTTTAGTAGAAAGGTTTATTTTGAAATTTATTAAGCTTTATAAGCTATGTAAGTAGAATGAATTGTTTATTTACTTATAAAGTATGAAATTATCCAGATTATTATATAAATTGAAAATTATTGGAGGATATTTATGAAAAGTATATTGAAAAAGTGGAATAAGCTAAGTATCGTAAAGCAAATCATTATCGGCCTAATCATTGGGATTATCCTAGCTGTAACGGTTCCTGAAGGAGCGAAATTTATTACGATACTAGGCTCTTTATTTGTCGGTGCATTAAAGGCGGTTGCACCTGTGTTAGTCCTTTTCCTAGTGATGGCTGCCATCGCTCAACATAAAAGTGGTCATAAAACGAATATGAAATCGATTATCCTCCTGTACCTTATAGGAACCTTTTTGGCTGGTTTAATTGCTGTAATTGCTAGTTTTATTTTCCCTGTAGGATTAACACTTGCAGAGAGTCCTGAAGGTTTCACATCACCTGAAGGCGTAGGGGATGTTCTTAAAACATTATTGTTAAACATTGTTGATAATCCAGTTAATGCGATTGTTAATGGAAATTATATTGGAATTTTAACTTGGGCAATTCTCCTTGGTTTTGCTCTTAGAAGTGCTCCTGATTCGACAAAATCAGTCATCATTCATTTTTCAGATGCGGTGTCAAAGGTTGTTACGTGGGTAATCAAGCTTGCACCACTAGGGATTATGGGGCTTGTGTTTGAGGCGATTGCAACAAATGGATTAGAATCATTGCTAAGCTATGGAAAATTGCTTCTCGTTTTACTTGGCTGTATGTTCTTTGTAGCGTTAGTGGTTAATCCAATTATCGTCTTTGTCATGATTAAGCAAAATCCTTATCCACTTGTATTTAAATGTTTAAAGGAAAGCGGCATTACAGCATTCTTCACACGAAGCTCTGCTGCGAATATTCCTGTAAATATGAGATTATGTGAGGACCTTGGGTTAAACAAGGATAATTATTCTGTTTCTATCCCATTAGGTGCAACGATTAATATGGCTGGTGCAGCTGTTACGATATCTGTATTGACGCTTGCAGCGGTTCATACACTGGACATTTCAGTCGATATTGCAACAGCGATCATTCTTAGTGTAGTTGCAGCAATATGTGCTTGTGGTGCTTCTGGTGTTGCTGGTGGTTCATTATTGTTAATTCCGCTAGCATGTAGCTTATTTGGAATATCAGCTGATGTTGCGATGCAAGTAGTAGGGGTAGGATTTATCATTGGGGTTTTACAAGATTCATGTGAAACAGCACTTAACTCTTCAACAGATGCGCTGTTTACGGCGGCAGCAGAATTCAAGGATTGGCGAAATGAAGGGAAGAAAATAGAAATTAACAAACTGGCATAAAATATAACAGCTCCTCTAGTATTAGTAACGTAAAGGACTAGAGGAGCTTTTTTATTTATTCCCTTTTTCTACTTGTTGAATTCTCTCTGACGTATAGTGCAGTTGCTTTGAAGCCCATTTAAAAAAGAAAATGTGAAACGTATATACAAGAAGATAGACAACAACTGAGTATAGTATATGCCAATGATGATAATGAAAAACGCCAAAATGGATTGATATCCATTCGAAAATAGTACTAGAAACAGCCCATATGACAACATGAAACCATGAATGTAGTTTATAATATTTATCATAAGCATAATAAAACAAATAACCGTAAAATGAATAAACGATTGAATACGTTATCTCATCAAAAACCTCATGTGTGTTATCGTCAAAGCTACTGTAAATATCAAGAGGGTGTGTTGCAAGCGTAGTGTCTACAGTGCGTCCGATAACAGAGTTTATTAAAAATAGCAAAATAAATAATTGGATTGGAAACCGTTTTGGCAAGATGAGTGATAAAAGAATTAATCCGCATGCAACGAATAGCACGAATATTTCATTTTCATCAAAGCTTTTTGGAAATGTTAATACTTCCATTCATAATTCCTGCTCTCACTAACAATTTTCGATAACTAAAGACAATGAATACATTGAGGCATAAAATGACGGCCCAATATAAAATTGAAGGATAATAAGACCAGTGAACGAGCTTTACTAACCCAAGCCCATATCCAACATATAAACAGGAGCCGTGAATGAGCAACGAAATCATGAAAAGAGCCATTCTCATCCATGTTGATTTCAAGCTTATGAATAAGGATAGAAAACATAGAGTTAGCATTGGCATTAAATAAATATTCCCTATTAGGAAAGTGATAGCTGAAATAGGTTTATTCGACAGTTGTATTAAGTCTAGGTTAACTATAGTGATAAGAATAAATACCTCATTAATCATCGCATTAACCATCCAATTTAAAACGATTTCGACAGGATGTAATGCTTTATTCCAATTGATTAGTAAGAGAATGGTTGCTAATAAAAGAGTTAAAGTAAGTACTAGCAAGTATTTCTCCTTTCTTCAATCTGATTTTTAGGAAATGATAGTTTATTTTCCCCAAAACAATTATAACTATTCCCTTAATTGCTTTAAAAAGATATCATTGAGTCAATTTTTATGTATTTTTTTAGATTTCTCATGATAAAGATGGTAACGTAAAAGGATGAAAAACTTATAGATTATGAAAATGAGCATTGTAGGCATTGCATACAAATAGAAGATAACAAGATGTAGAGGAATGGATGATATGAATCAGGAACTTATTGAAAATGCGGATAAAAGCTATAAGCATGCTGAGACGCGGGCAGGGGAATATTTTCAAACACTTTTTACTTATGTTGAGAAAAAAGCTTTTATCCCAATCTTAACAAAGGACATCCAAGCATGGAGACAGAATCATATTCGCAGGTCTTCATTGATGTCCTTTTTATCACGAGGAAAAAGGATATCTGCTTCAGACGGTTATCATAGCTACATTAAGTGGTTAAATTACACTGGGAAGCTTGAGAATTATTTGGATCGTAGCTTTTCGTATATATTTCTACGGGATTTAGGGAAAACGTTGAATTCATCAGAGTCGCAAAAGAAAATTCAGCAAGTAGTAACCAGTGTCAAACAGCGGCTTTTATCAAACATGGATAACGAAGCGGATCCGCTTAGTATTGTCGAGTTATATCGATGGGCACAGAAGGAAAACGTCGAAGCTGCAATCATTTGGCTAATGGACAAATTAAAAAAGGTTTCTTCCATCCTTCCTCAAGGGATGGATGCTGATCAAGCGCAACGTAAGCTAATTAAGCTTATTGCCGGTGTTATGATGCATGTGATAGAGGAGATGGATGACAATATCACAGCAGAGGAGCGTGCCAGGCAACTTGATGCGGCGATTAGGTTAGGTTATTCCTATGGAGTAACGTATCCATTTATAGATGATCTTTTAGATGCGAATGTGTTATCAAAGCTGGAAAAGCAACGATATTCCAATTTGATACGCACAACTCTTATTACAGGAACAGTACCAAGTTTGGGGAAATGGACTGGGGAAAACGGAGATTTCATTCGAGCTGTTCACAACGAGCTTCGTGAAGCCTTTCAATATATAAAGTCAGAGCAGCATCCTAAGCAAAGAAAAGGATTTTTTGAACAAGCATTTGTTTTTTTCCAAGCGCAAGAGGTCGACCGGATGAAGGAGATCTCAGACGCAACCTATACGAATGAGGATTTGTTTATTCCGGTCATATTAAAATCATCCTTTTCACGATTAATAGCTCGCTCCGTTATTAATGCCCCAGAGGACGAGGGCTTTGATAACAGAACGTTTTTATACGGGATTTATAATCAGCTAGCAGATGATTTTGCCGATATGTTTCATGATCTGGAGGCTGGTGCGGTTACGCCGTATACGTATTATTTAACATATCATCGAGAAAGACCGGATTTAATCAATCCCTTTGAATTGTACTGGACAGTTATCGCTAATTTAATTCACAATGTGTACGGATCTGATACGAAGACATGTGAAGTCATGTTGAACCGAGCTATAAATGGCTTGAAACGGTTTAAAGAGCGAATTGGAGCGGAGAAATACAATGATGTGATGGCGCTTTTCACGAAAGGGATGCCAGCCTTTAATCAATTAATTCAAAAGATGGTTGAGAAGGCAGATGATGTTGATTTCTTTGATAAGCTCCTGCGTGACCAAATCTTATTAAATTTAAAAAAAGAACGAAAAGAGCGAGAAGAATTTTTTCAGCAATTAAAAACAGTTCGTGAACAGATAAATCATAGCCTCCCAATTTCTAATAGTGAAAATAACTCAATGGATGATCCGATTATTGAGGCAGCAAATTATAGCTTGGAAGGTTCCGGCAAGCGATTAAGACCAATTATTACTTGGGTTATCGGTGTGAATGAATATGGTTTGAGTGGTGAGGCGATTATGCCACTTTTAAAATCATTGGAGTACATGCATACAGCATCACTTATTTTTGATGATTTGCCATCTCAGGATAACGCAAAAATAAGAAGGGGACGCCCGACTCTTCACCAGATTTATAACAGTGCTGTAGCGGAATTAACCGGTCTTTTTCTTACTCAAAAGGCGATTGAAGAACAAGCATCACTAAATTCATTTGAATCAGAAGCTGTTTTTCGCTTAATCCAATACTCAGTCCAAGTTACAGCAGAAATGTGTAGAGGCCAGGCGATGGATTTAGATTCAAAGGGGAAGCAGTTGACTCTCGAACAATTAAATACGATGTGTTTTTATAAAACAGGGATAGCGTTTGAGGCTTCTCTTGTCATGCCTGCAATACTCGCAAAGGCGGATGAGGAGGAAATAGAAGCATTGAAAAACTATGCGCGTCATTTAGGCATTGCTTTTCAAATAAAAGATGACCTTTTAGATGTTGAGGGGAGTGTTAGTTTACTTGGAAAAGCTCCTGGTAAAGATGAAGAAAATCATAATGCGACCTTTGTATCAATACTAGGTGTGGTTGGTGCAAAGAAAGCAATGTGGGATCATTATTGTTTGGCGATGGAGGCTGTACGTAACGTATCACACAATACGACCTTTCTAAAGCATTTAATGGATTATATCGTAAACCGAGATAACTAACAGTTAGTAAATCAGAATATGACATGATAAGTAAGAAGCACTACATTCAGATAAATAACTGAATGTGGTGCTTTTTGCTGTAGCTTTATGATAAAGTCTGATTATAAGTATGGCGTAAACGTTGATACCTTCTGTTATTTTCGTAATTTTAAATCCGAGAATAACATCCCATATACAATGCTATCTGTCCATTCACCCTTATTCCAAAAATCCTGAATAAAATGAGCCTCTTTTCTCATACCTATACGCTCACACAACCTTTGTGATGCTTTATTTCTTGCATCAAGGTTGGCTTGTATACGATGCACAGCAAAATCAACAAATAACTTCTTGACTAAACTACTCACGGCTTCAGTTGCATAACCCTTTCCTGATGCTTCGTTAGAAAAACTATAACCAATCTCAACAGTATCTTTCATATCTGTATACCAAACGGATAAATCACCAATGACTTTAGTATCGTTTACTACTGCTAAACTTAAATTTGTTTCTTTTGTGAGTACACGATTTTCTAGCTTTTTATTAAATCTTTCATGCATATTTTCATGTGTCCACTTATCATGCAAGAGATATTTACACGTATCATCGTTATTGTATATGGTAAATACATCTTGTAAGTCATTACGATTAAACGGTCTAATTGTTAATCTTTCAGTGCTAAATTCCAAAAAAACTCCTCCTTTGATTACTAAATATTAATTGCAAATTTCATTCCTCTTTCATTATAAAGGATCAATCTTTTTTATATAGCTGGATTTGTAAGTTTATAGGAGTAGGGAACTGCATGTATGACTATTTGAAAATATTACCTTATCAATAATAAAGGATAAGTTTATAATATTTGTATTCTATTTATTAATCGATATTATTTTTGTTTACCCATTCCATTGAGGTGATTTCTTGAATTTTACTCTTTTGAAAAGTATTCGGCTCGTTATGTTTGTTTTAATCAGCTACATCTATTACTTTAATCTTGGAAGTCA
Organism: Metabacillus sp. 22489; assembly: GCF_052044855.1. Classification (NCBI taxonomy): domain Bacteria; kingdom Bacillati; phylum Bacillota; class Bacilli; order Caryophanales; family Bacillaceae; genus Metabacillus; species Metabacillus sp. 22489. The sequence continues at coordinate 227,499 of NZ_JBQENT010000002.1, read as the reverse complement.
TACGACGATTCAGTTCATTTTTGTTATGGTTGCGTCTATTGGATTTTGTATCAATCACATTATGTTAATTACCTCGTTTGGAAAAAACTATTTTCCTATCTTAATTGTAATGGATTCGATCTTAACTATAGGCTTTGTCTTTCTTTTTCCGGGATCAACATTATATTTAATTTTATTTGGAGTGAACGCTGTAACAATTTTTTTATTTTCTGAAAGTCAGAAAGTAATTACTCGTTTCTCCGTTGGTTTCTTTCTCGTATGGGGGGGATGTATTTATTACACGTACTATGCAACAGGCGTAATTGATGTTATGAGCAATATTGTAAACTTTACATTTATTCTTTTTTCTGCAGTTGTCGGTCGGTTAATTCATAAGCTAGAGCTTGCACAAGTAGAAAATGAAAAGCAATATGAGGAGCTTCAAAAAACGCATGATGCCTTGAAGGACGCTCATCAGCAGCTACATCTTTTTTCACAACAAGTAGAGGAATTGACACTTATTCGAGAACGGAATCGGATATCTGGAGAGATTCATGATACGGTTGGACATAAAATGACAGCACTACTTGTTCAACTACAGGTAGCAAAGGAGCTTCTGGATATACAGCCGGAAAAAAGTAAGCAGACGGTGCTGTTATGTGAAGAGCTTGCGAGAAATGCTCTTCAGGAAATTCGATTGTCTGTTCGCACGTTAAAAGACACGGACAAACCGCAATCCTTTATCACAGTAACGAGGAAAATCCTTGAAGACTATCAGAAGATGACAGGCTTGAAATCTAGCTTTCAATTACATGGCGATGCCTCGCGTATCCCAATATCTATGCAGCTAGACATAACACGAGTAATCCAGGAATCGATTACAAATGCAGTTCGTCATGGGCAGGCTACAGAATGTCAAATTAAGATTGAAGTAACCGATATGGCGGTAGAGGCGATGATCAACGACAATGGGAAAGGTTCATCAGAGATAAGTCCAGGCTTTGGCTTGAAGCATATGAGAGAACGAGTCATTGAGCATGGCGGGAGAATTGTGTTTGAAGGCATGCCTGATACAGGTTTTATCGTGAAAGCAAGTTTTCCTTTAAAGGAAATTAGGTGGCAGATAGGTGGGGGACAATGATTAAGATAATAATTGCAGATGATCAAGAACTAATGCGTGATGGGCTTGCGACAATTCTAAATCTTAAATCTGATCTAGATGTTGTCGATGTTGCAGCAAATGGACGAGAGGCGTTAGAGAAAGCGATGCAGCATCGGCCGGATATCGTGTTAATGGATATTCGCATGCCTGTTGCAAATGGGGTTGAAGGGACAAAGCTGATTACAGCCGCCCTACCAGATTCGAAGGTTTTGATGTTAACAACCTTTAATGATAGTGAGTTAATTTTTGAAGCGCTTGAAGAAGGAGCTAGTGGCTACCTGTTAAAGGATATGCCTACTGACACGATTGTTCAAGCGATAAAAACGGTCCAATCAGGTGGTATGGTCTTACCAAAAGAATTAACTGCAGATATTGTTAGAGAAATGAGAAGAAATCAATCATCTGATGAGACTGTCACTGATGATGAAGTACAAAAACAAATAAGCGAATTAACAGAGCGTGAACTACAAGTGTTACATAAGCTCGGTTTAGGCTTAAATAACAAGGAAATCGCAGCTGAACTGTTTATTTCAGAGGGGACGGTTAAAAATCACGTATCAAACGTTATAAATAAACTTGAGCTAAGAGACCGTACACAAGCAGCTATTTTTGCTGTTAGATATAACATTACAACATTTTCATCATGACTTTCGGCATAATCGACTCTATGACATACAGCTAACATAGCTGTATTTTTTTTATGGAAAAATCTATCTAGAGAGAGATTTGTAAAGAGAAGTTAAAAGCTAAAATTTAAACATCAAGTGAAATGTTAATACTCAAATCAACAGAATCGTTCAAAAGGATGTGGAAATATGTTAGAGGTTAAAGAGCTTAAGAAAAGCTACGGGAATAAAGAAGTAGTTAAAAATGTTTCCTTTACAATTGATAAAGGGGAATCATTCGGTTTGCTTGGACCAAATGGAGCGGGCAAATCAACAACGATCTCAATGATATGTGGCCTTCTCCCATATGACCAAGGAGAAGTGCTTGTTAGCGATCGATCTGTTAAAAAATTCCCCATGCATATTAAGAAAAAGATCGGAGTTGTCCCACAGGAAATTGCGCTCTATCCTACAATGTCTGCTAGAGATAATCTGCTATTTTGGGGGAAGATGTACGGGTTAACAGGGACGAAGGCGAAGAGTCGGGTGGAAGAAGTGTTGGATTTTGTGGGACTTACCGACCGAGCAAAGGAGAGAATCGAAACATTTTCAGGTGGGATGAAACGGCGGATTAATATTGGTGCAGCCTTAATGCATGAGCCTGAGCTGCTGATTATGGATGAACCGACAGTAGGGATAGACCCACAATCACGAAATCATATTTTAGAAACAGTCAAAAAACTTAATGAACAAGGAATGACGATTATTTACACAAGTCATTATATGGAGGAAGTAGAGTATCTTTGTAACCGTGTTGGCATCATTGACCATGGTGAGGTTATTGCCATTGGAACGAAAACGGAGCTATGCAGCCGTTTAGTTGGTGGTTCGGTTGTGCAGCTAACAATTGAAAAAGCTTCGATTGAAGCAGTAGAAGCGTTAAGGAGCTTAGATAATATTAAACAAGTTGTGACGAAAGAGGACAGCGATGTCGTTGAGGTTTTTGTACAAAATCCTCATGAGACATTAGGAAATATTATGACCACTGCTGTTAATCATGGAATGAAAATTGGTGCCGTTGAAGTAAAAGAGCCTAATCTAGAGACGCTCTTCTTACAGTTAACAGGGCGTTCATTACGAGATTAGGAGGATAAAGGATGAGTTTTTTCACAATTGCGCTGAAGGATATAAAAATTAGCCTGTTCGACCGAAAAGGATTTGTGATGATGCTACTTATGCCGATTATTTTAACAGCTATCCTTGGTTCAGCACTTAGCGGTGTTTTTGGAGAGAATGGCTCGATTCCGAAAACAACGGTCGGTATCGTCGTATCGTCACAAGATGATCTGTTAACAGATCAATTTATACATGACGTATTGCAAGGTGATGAATTAAAAGAAAGCTTAACTGTTAAGCAAATTGATTCAAAGGAACGTTTACAAGAAGAGGTGGAGCAGCAGAGTGTGGATGTCGGGTTATTCCTTCCTGCTGGCTGGGGAGAAGGTCTAGCAAATGGTGATGTACATGATTTAACAATTTATCATGATCCTGAGAAGGGGATTCAGTCGAAGATTATTCAGACGATCACGACATCCTTTGTAGAAAAAGCGACCTCTGTCTCGATTGCAACAGGAGTCTTAACGGAGGAGCTAGCAACGGCAGTTCCAGCGTCTAATCAGAAAATAAACATTGCTGACATATCGATGCAAATTGCTGATGAGCTTACTAAAATAGCGTCTTCTAAAGTCGATGCGGTAACAGCTGAGAAGGACGGAAAAGAGCCTATTTCAGGAATGCAGTACTATGCAGCTGCGATGGCGGCAATGTTTTTATTATTCAATATAACGATTGGTGCAAAATCGATAATTCAAGAGCGGAAAACTGAAACATTAGCTAGATTATTGAGCAGTCCGATAAGATATTCCTCTATCATATTTGGGAAGTTTTTAGGAACTCTCTATTATTCAATCATCCAGTTTTTCATATTTGTTCTGACTACCCATTTTTTATTTGATGTTAATTGGGGGAATAACCTATTGCAAATCGTCGCCATTGGTTTAGCTTATTCCATTTCTGTTGCAGGCTTTTCAATGATTATTGCAGGGCTGTTGACAGAAGAGAAAACGGCCGATTCAGTTGGTGGACTTGGTATTCAAATTTTGGCACTTTTAGGCGGGTCAATGGTTCCACTTACAGCTTTTCCTGAGGGCCTTCAAAGACTTGCGAATATTGCTCCTAATAAATGGGCTCTTAATAGCTTTTTAGAAGTAATGAACGGAACGACCTGGAATACACTTGCTTTACCTATTGCAATACTTATTTTAAGTGGATTAATCGCCTTGATTTTAGGATCGCTTAAATTAAAGGTGAGCTAAGGAGGAGAAACGATGAGAAAGATTGGTGCTATTACATTATTTGAACTAAAGAGGATTTTTCAGAAGCCGCAATCATACCTCCTTATGTTTGGCATGCCTCTGTTATTTACGTTCATTTTTGGGGGGCTCTTTTCTAATGAGGAAGAGGAGGAAAAGCCAACCATTGCTGTCGTTGATCTTGATCAGTCTTCTTTTTCGGAGGCATTCATTCAAGAGATAGAGAGTAAGGAGATCATGACGATAAGTCTTGAAAATCATCAGGAAGCAAGTGACAAATTCTCTGAACAAAAAATAACAGGGTATATTCAGATCAATGAAGGCTTTGAGGATGACGTTTTGCAGATAGAGGATCCGGAAATTACGTTTATCGCATCACCTTCATTTGAGGGTGCGGCGATAATTGAGCAAGTCATCAATGATAGTATCGTTAACCTATTGATGACGGCAAAGGCTTCAAATACGTATCATAATGTGACAGGGGATGATTTGCAGGGAGTTCAAGAGAAAGTTTCTAAAGAACTTGCCACAACCCCAGATGGAATTGAAATGGTGTCAATAATGAAAGGGAAAGAACTTGAAATGATGAATGATATGACTGCCCGTTCCGCAGGCTTTTCAATTATGTTCGTCATGATGACAATGCTTGTAAGTACAGGGGTAATATTAGAGGCTAGACAAACTGGTGTCTGGTATCGAATGATGTCCACTCCTACAATGAAAAGTGAACTGTTGATTGGGTATTTGTTTGCCTTTTTCGTAATTGGCTGGATTCAATTTGGTATTCTTATGCTCGTCTCGAAGTTTGTATTTCACGTCGAGTGGGGAAATGTAGTGGGTAACATTATCCTTGTATCAAGCCTATTACTTTGTACGATTGGATTAGGTCTATTCATCGCTAGCATTGTTAAATCATCAGAGCAACAATCTGTGTTTGGGAATCTTATTATTGTTTCGACATGTATGCTTGGAGGTGTTTATTGGCCCCTTGAGATTATGCCAGACTTCATGCAGCAGCTCGCTAAGTTTGTTCCGCAATATTGGGGACTTGAAGGCTTTGCAGAGCTTTCGGCAAGGGGAGGAACAGTATTGGACATATTAGTACCAGTTGGGATTCTTCTCGCATTCACTGCTGTTTTTTTAGTGATAGGAATGACAAGAATTCGTTTTGAATAAATGTTGCGATGAAAAGAGAAAACATAGTAAAAGGCAACCGTTATGCAGTTGCCTTTTTACGTGTGTTACTTTTGTAGTGAATCAAATATTAAAGTAATTTCTAAGTATAAAAGAAGTCCATTTACAGTGTGGATTGTTTCTTATGTTTTCTAATAATCCCTTTGTTAGTGCCCGGCCTAGTTTAGGTTCTAGTAATTCTTCCTTCAATATAAGGAGAGATTCTTTTTCGATTGATTCTTCCATTACTTCGAGGTTTCGATCAATCATTTCAATGATTTGTTCTTCTGAGAAGTGCTCCTCTAAAGGCTGGTTTATGATTTGTATTAGCTCATTCGTAATAAAAGGGATGGTCACATGTTTAGCTAATATCTCCGTTTTTTCGGTAAGTGACTTTGCTAGAGCTACTAAATCTAGAGATATATTAGTAAATAATAGTAGGGGTAAATAAGTTTGAATAAATCCTTTTATGCAATATACTAAATCATATTTTGAATGTTCGACGTTATTGCCATATAATCTTTCGACCATCGATAAAATTGTTTTATCTTGAAGTTGATTGTAACCGTGAAGCTTCGCTAGTAACTCCTCGTTAAGCGTATGAGTTTGTTCTTTAATAAATAACTTAGCGAAATTTGAGTATTTACTTAGTGCATGAAAGCTTGAATAGTAGAAATCATATAAAAGGCTTTCATTTTCTATCGTTCTGACCTTGTAGTCAATTTCGCTGACGATTTGCGTCATGAAATGGTCTATTAATGAAATGATCAGCTCATCCTTAGATTTAAAGGACAAGTAAAATGCACCTTTTGAAATGCCGCAGCGTTCGGTTATTTGTTGTACTGATGTTGCTTCAAACCCTTGCTCTGCAAATAGTTCCAAGGCCTTTTCCATAATTAATTGTTTTTTCAACATTCTATCTCTCTCCTAGGTAATGTTGTTGACAAATGACCGATTAGTCATTAGTATAAATAAATAGATTGATTAAGTCAAATAGGGTAGGTGTAAAGGTGAAATCTATAGTAAATTTTGTACTGAAAAATAAACTTGCGGTATGGTTACTTACGATAATTATTACGGTTTCAGGTATTTATTCTGGTACACAGATGAAAACAGAAACGATACCAGATATTTCGATTCCATACTTAATGGTAACAGGTATTTATCCTGGTGCAACACCTGAAAAAGTAATGGAAGATGTGTCCATGCCGATTGAAAGGGCAGTAGAAGGACTAGAAGATGTAAATGCAGTTTACTCAAATTCATCCTCTAACTTATCTAGTATTCAAGTTGAATATGATTATGGTGTTGATATGGATGAAAAGAAACGCCAGCTTGAATCAGCTTTAAGCAATGTAACTTTGCCTGAGGATGTAGAAGAACCTACGATTTCGGCAATCAGTATGAATATGATGCCTGTCGTTGCGTTAAGTGTTAGTAGTACAAAGGAAGATATTGTTGAGCTTACATCAACAGTAAATGATATTTTACTTCCTAAAATTGAAAAGCTCGACGGTGTAGCCTCAGCAACGATTTCTGGACAGCATATCGATGAAGTTCAATTAACGTATGATAAGGAAAAAATGGCCCAATACGGTCTAACTGAAGATAAAGTAAAGGAAATGATCCAAGCTAGTGATATGGCTGTATCATTAGGTCTTTATGAGTTTGAAGAAGGTGAACAAGCCGTTGCGATCGATGGTAAGTTCATGACAGCAGATGAACTAAAAGAAATGGTTATTCCTGTAACTCCTTCTGAAACAGTCCAAACACCTTTTGTTAAGCTTGGTGATATTGCGAAGATTGAGACGGTTGGTAAGGTTCAATCTGTTTCACGAACAAATGGTGAGGATGCAATAGCGATTCAAATCGTTAAAGGTCAGCAAGATAATACAGTTGATGTTGTAAATGAAGTAAAAGAGTTAGTAGAAGAAGAACAAGAGAGAATTGATGGACTTGTTATTGATATCTCACTTGACCAAGGTGAGCCGATTGAGAAATCAGTCCATACGATGGTTGAAAAGGCATTGTTTGGTGGTTTAATCGCTGTATTGATTATTTTGCTATTCTTACGTGATTTTAAATCAACAATTATCTCAATTATTTCTATTCCAGTATCGATTTTCATGGCGCTCCTGCTATTGAACTGGCTTGATATTACACTAAATATCATGACATTAGGTGCGGTAACAGTTGCAATCGGTCGTGTTATCGATGACTCGATCGTTGTTGTTGAAAATATTTATCGACGACTTCATTTAAAAGAAGAAAAATTATCAGGACGTGCGCTTGTACGTGAGGCAACAATTGAAATGTTTAAACCGATCTTATCTTCAACATTAGTAACGGTTGCGGTATTTGCACCACTAATTTTCGTTGGTGGTATGGTTGGTGAATTGTTCATGCCATTTGCTTTAACGATGCCATTTGCGTTAGGTGCATCGTTAATTGTGGCGATTACCATTGTTCCTGCTTTATCACACTTCCTATTTAAAAAGCGTTTATATAGTGAAAAAACAGAGGGTGGCCATAAAGAGCAAGGGAAGCTTTCAAACGTCTACAAGAAAGTGCTTGCATGGACATTAAATCATAAAATTGTGACATCACTTGCAGCGATCATTCTTTTAGTAGGAAGCTTAAGCTTAACTCCGTTAATTGGCTTTAGCTTTATGGGTAGTGAAGAGGAAAAGGTCATGTATCTAACGTATACTCCTGCGACAGGTGAGCTAAAGGATGAAACGTTAGAGAATGTCGCTAAGGTTGAGGAAGAATTATTAAAACGAGATGATATCGACATTCTTCAGTTATCTGTTAATGAAGAAGCAGATGTGCAAACGGCTATGATGGGTGGCGGCGCTGGTGGCGCATTAATGTATTTAATTTTTGATCCTGATATGGAAAACTTTCCAGAGGTTCGTGAAGAAATTGAAGATTATGTTTTCAATATCGGTCAGTCTGGTGAATGGAAGAGCCAAAACTTTAGTTCAATGTCGGGTTCAACAAATGAGGTTAGCTACACCTTCTATAGTGAAGATTTAGATAAGCTGAATGAAACAGTTAAAAAAGCTGAAGACATTATGAAGGATAACAAAAAGCTTGAAGATGTTTCATCAAGTGCAGAAGATGCATATGTCGAATATGTCTTTAATGTAGAGCAAGATCATTTGCTGCAATACGGATTAACTACTGGTCAAATCGTCATGATGTTAAGTCCGAATAACTCAAAAGACGTATTAACAACTGTTGAAAAAGATGGAGAAGCAATTGATGTGATTGTTCAACAGGACCAAGAAGCAGAGCCTAAATCAATCGATGAAATGTTAGAAACACCTGTTCAAACACAGGCTGGAGCAATGCCTTTATCTGAGCTTGTGACGGTTGAAGAGGGCACAACAATGAATACACTTGCTCGTAGTAAAGGTGAATATTATGCAACAGTATCAGGTACTGTTATTGGTGATGATATTTCAAAAGTATCATCTGAGCTAGACAAAAAGCTTAATGATATTGATTTACCTAAAGGAGTAACAATGGATGTTGCTGGGGTTACTGCTGATATGCAAGAAACCTTTACACAGCTAGGCGTAGCGATGCTTGCAGCGATCGCGATTGTATACTTCATCCTCGTAGTTACATTTGGTGAAGGGGTTGCGCCGTTTGCGATTCTATTCTCGTTACCATTTGCGGTTATTGGTTCATTTGTCGGTCTCTTAATCGCAGGAGAAACAATTTCTGTATCGGTTATGATGGGTCTTCTCATGTTAATTGGTATTGTTGTAACGAATGCGATCGTACTCGTTGACCGAATCATTCATATGGAGCGTGACGGTATGTCAATGCGTGAAGCGATCCTTGAAGCAGGAGCTACGCGTCTACGCCCAATCCTTATGACAGCTATTGCTACAGTTGGTGCATTAATTCCATTAGCAATTGGCACAGGAGGCGGTGGAGGTTTAATTTCGAAGGGACTTGGAATTACCGTTATCGGTGGATTAACAAGCTCAACGTTATTAACATTAATTATCGTCCCAATCGTGTACGAAGTTTTATCGAAGATGTTTAAGAAAAAACGGAATGAAGTACAGGATAACTAAAATCAAAGGTCTAACAAGATGTTATGTCATCTTGTTAGACCTTTGTTGTTTGGATGGTATAAATGTTGTTTTGCTATGAATCATTGAAAATTAAAGGAGCTGTTTCTACTTATGAATGAACGTTGGTTAGAAGTGTTGAAGCTGATAGAAGGAAAATTAAGTAAGCCATCCTTTGAAACATGGTTAAAGGCAACTGATGCAAAAATAGAGGGGAATAATTGGACAATTATTGCTCAAAATGAATTCTCTAGAGATTGGTTAGAATCAAGGTATATGGGCTTAATTGAAGAGACAATACAGGAATTAACGAGCGAAATTCCTTTCGTAAAGGTTATTACTGATAGACAAGTTGGTTTAGATAAATTACAGGATAATCGAATAGATCATATTATTACACAAATTAATGCACTACACCCTTCTGAAAGGAAAAAACTCATTTCAATTATGGGTGAACAAGGCTATGCAATTGAAAAAAATAGTACTATAAATTCCTCTTCTGCTGACCATAGTGAAAGAGAATCAACTAAAGAAGAGACGGAAGGGAGAATTGAATATTTAGAAAGGGAATGGAAGGGAATGAATGAAAGGTTACATAAACTAGAATCAAAAATAATTGAACTAATAGAAAAGCTCTAAATGTAAGAATAAATGTTTTATTTTCTTCTCTATGTACAATAAAGGCCGTCTCATTTATGTGAGACGACCTTTGCAAAGTGAAAGCTTAACTGGCAAATTTCATTTATAAATTTGAGCAAACTACTGTTAAGTTTTTTAATAGTTTATTTTAATTTAAATGTACTCACCATCGTCTGAAGCTCCTCAGCCATTTTAGCTAATGTTTGGGCAGAGGCTGTAATTTCCTCCATTGATGCAAGCTGTTCTTCGGCTCCTGCTGCTACTGTTTGTGATGAAGAAGCAGAGGTTTCTGCATTTTTGGAAATTTCTAATATGCCGTAGGCTGTTTGTTCAACACTTGCAGACATTTGCTGTGCTGCTGCAGTTACTTCCTCGGATTGCTTCGATACGTCTGTCGCGGAGTGAAGAATTTGGTTAAAGGATTCCCCTGTTTGATTTATCAAGTCAAGGCCAGCCTTCATTTCTGTCATACATTTATCCATTGCTTCAACTGCATTTAATGTATTGTTTTGGATTTCTTGAATGAGTTGTGTGATTTGCTCTGCAGAACGATTCGATTCCTCGGCAAGCTTTCTAACCTCATCAGCTACAACAGCAAAGCCTTTCCCGTGTTCTCCAGCCCGAGCGGCTTCAATTGCAGCGTTTAAGGCTAATAGATTTGTTTGATTAGAAATAGTAGAAATCATCGCAACGATGTTCTCGATTTCCTTTGAACGTTGCCCAAGGTCTTTTATAATGCTTGAGGATTCAAGAACTGTTTGGTTAATAGAATCCATTTGATTAATTGTTTTCTTAAGAAAAACATTCCCCTTTTCAGATTCTGCAGTTGTTGTATTTGAATGCTCTGATACGAGTGAGATAGACTCTGTAATATGATTAATGCCCATTGCCATTTCTTGAATCGAGGTTGATGCTTGTTCCGTTTCTCTTACTGAAGTTTCAGCAGATGACGCAAGGACTGTACTTGCCTCAGCTATATGCTCTGATGCACGATTTGTTTCTTCGGCACTTGTCATTAATTGTTCAGATGCAGCTGCAACATGGTCTGAAGATAATCCGATTTTTGAGATTAATTGATTTAATTGAATAAGCATGTTATTAAAGGATGTAGATAGAGAACCGATTTCATCCTTTGATTGATAATCGCTTTGGACAGATAAATCTCCGTTTTCGGCTCTTTTCATCAAGCCTTCCATCTGTTTCACAGGTTTATAGATAAGACCTGCGATGATTAAGCTAACTAAACCAAATAGTATAATGCAACCAATCGTAATGCTGATCATAATGATTGTTGCATATTGAATATCCTTACTGTTTTGATTATTAACTGCTTTTGCAAAATTACTATTTAATTCAATTAAATCTGTATAAGTTTCATCGATTAATTGCAAAATCGGATCTGTTTCAGCAATGTAGAGCTCATAAGCCTCATTGTTTTTATTAGCTGAAGCAAGATCGATTACTTTTGTTACGGAATCAGTAATTTGGTTAGATAAATTTGTCACCCTGTCTAGCTTTTCTAATTGCTCTTGGTCATTCGTATGATACGTTTCTAATAGCTTCTCATTTTCTTCTAATTTGGCAGTGAGTTCAGCTAATAATTCCTCATTTCGGCTTTCGTCAGTATTCACCATTAGTTCAATAAGGTTTTGTTGAGTATATTGTAGATTAGATTTTATCGTACTAATTGTTTCGATCGGTTTTAGATTATCCGTGTACATATCATCTAGCTTATTTCCCATATTTCTTATTTCGCTAAAACCGGTTAATCCTACAATGACAATACCGATTAACGAAATTGCTGCTATAATGGTAATTTTAAAGATAATTTTTAAATCCTTAAGCCATTTCATAGATATAGTCTCTCCTTCATGTTGTATACATAATTCGATAAATTTCACCAATATTTTTTATATCGACATTTTTTTCAATAGATTAATATTGAAATGTATATATTTATGTGAAAATCCCAAAAAAATCTAATTTTCTTGAGGCTTACTTTTTGTTGCGGATAATAGGGGGAGAAGGGAAGTGGAGCTTCCGTAAAGTGGCGACAAACTGTGACCCGATAAAAACAACATACTTTACGATTGAATGTAAAGTATGTTGTTCATAAAAAAAGAGCAAGGAAGCAACCTCGCTCTTTTAAGCAAATTAAAAAACTTTATCACCGTTAAAAATTGAATTTTTTACGATCACATAATCAACATTACGGATGGCATCTAATTTCTTTCCGCCTGCATAGGAAATAGAAGATTGAAGGTCTTGCTCCATTTCGGTTAATGTATCTTGCAATGAGCCTTTATACTCAACATACATTTTCTTACCTTCAACATTTTTCTTTTCACCTTTTTGGAATTCTGATGCAGAACCAAAGTATTCTTTATAAAGTTTTCCGTCTTTTTCAATTGTTCTTCCTGGTGATTCCTCATGACCTGCAAATAATGAACCGATCATAACCATGGAAGCGCCGAAACGAATTGATTTTGCAATATCACCGTGAGTGCGAATTCCTCCGTCAGCGATAATTGGTTTACTTGCTGCCTTTGCGCACCAACGAAGTGCAGCTAATTGCCAGCCTCCAGTACCAAAGCCAGTTTTAATTTTTGTAATACATACTTTACCTGGTCCGATCCCAACCTTTGTTGCGTCAGCACCAGCGTTTTCTAATTCTCTTACAGCTTCCGGTGTTCCAACATTCCCTGCGATGACAAAGCTAGTTGGAAGAAGCTTTTTGATGTGCTGGATCATTGCAATAACAGCATTAGAATGCCCGTGTGCAATATCAATTGTTATAAATTCAGGAATTAGCTGTTCGCTTGCTAATTGCTCAATAAACCCATACTCTTCCTCTTTAACACCTACACTAATTGATGCGATTAATCCGCGTGATTTCATCATTTTAATAAAATCGATTCGCTTTTCTGGTTCAAAACGATGCATGATATAGAAATAGTCATTTTCAGCTAAATAAATTGAAATCGTTTCATCAATAATTGTCTGCATATTAGCAGGGACTACAGGTAATTTAAACGTATGTCCACCTAACGTTACAGTTGTATCACATTCAGAGCGGCTGTTTACAATGCATTTTGCCGGAATTAATTGAATATCTTCATAATCAAACACATTTTCCATGAATAACACCCCTAAACACGAATATTTATTTTTAGTTAAACTAAAAATGTTCGCCCATTGGTACTTTACATCATTTTCATTATATTGTCAAAGCTTTTCATTAAGGTATGTAAAAGTAGTTTTTTTAAGCTGCAGCTCCTAGCCTCACGAGTCATAAGTCACTTTTGAATAGAAGACAGTGAAAGGGGCAAGCATAAGCTACATTGAGCTGAGGACACACCAGAGAAGAGATGGCAGCACCTGATGTGTCTTAATTTCACCTAGCTGCTTAAAGCATTAAATGCCTTGCTCCTCACAATATTGATCGATGAGCTTTTCAATTTCGCCTAAATTTGGAGCTTGTCCGGAAAATGTGAAGGGAAGTTCTTCAATAAAGGTTCCTTTTTTGTAGACATGGATTGCACCATTCTGTTCAATAACACTATACTCAGGTTCAAATCGATAACCACTTCGTTCAATTGCACCCATGAAAAAATTGATACCCCCAAATTGTTAAAGTTGTTAATGTTCAATAGTTAGTATGACTTGAATTGGTAATCTTAGTCTGGGTGAAAGTAGGAAGGGGGTGCTTGTACAAAAATAGTACAAACACCCCCTATAAATAAGGATTATTTTACTGATTCAAAGATTTTACCGGCAATTTGCATTGCTTGTGTTGCCTTTGGAAAGCCTGCATATGCCGCACATTGAATAATGATTTCTTTGATTTCATCTTGGGTTAAGCCGACTTGTAAGGCTGCGCGGATATGAACCTCAAGCTGGTCAAATGCACCTTGTGTAATAAGTGCTGTTAGTGTGATGAGTTCTCTTTGAGTTAAGGAAAGTCCTTTTCTTGAATAGACTTCACCGAATCCAAAGCCGACAATCATTTCCCAAAAGTCTGGAGATACCTTTTCCATGTTTTCCATCATTTTAAAGGTTTCTTCAGGTACCATTTCCTTTACGGTAGTAATTCCTTTTTCAAATCTATTGTTCTGTTCCATCTTACTGCCTCCCCATCGTTGGTGGAATTTCTTCGCCGTCAACGATTACTTCCACAACAACTGGCTTGTTTGTATCGGCAATCGTTTGTAAGGCTTGGTGCAGGGCAATTTGTAAATCATTAGGATTAAAGCATTTAAAAGATTGGAGACCCATTGACTCTGCAAAGGCTGCTACATCGAGTGGGGTTTCAAATACTGCTCCAATCGACTTTCCAATCATTTTCCGCATTCCTTTTTCAACCATATCTAATCTACCGTTATTTAATACGATGAATAATACAGGTGATTGATAGTTTAATGCGGTAGAAATTTCTGTTCCATGCATGAACATACAGCCATCACCAGCTAAACAGACAATTGTTTTATCTGGAGCAGCTAGCTTAGCGCCAATTGAATATCCGATAGCATGTCCCATTGCACCGAAAACATCGTCGAAGAAAAACGTACCTGGTGTATAGATATCAAAATATTTTATACCAAAAAAGGTATGACTTCCATCATCGCCAAAAATAATTGCGTCATCAGGAAGGGAATTTCTAACGACCTTTAATGTAGTTTCTGCAGTCATTCGTTCCTCAGCAGAGTTATTTTCCACTTGATTTAGCTGCTTAGGCTTTATAAATTCATTGTGCTCAGTTGGGGAAACATCCTTCAGGATTGCCTGTAAATTAGAGCGGATGTCACCAAGAACTGGTGTTGTTGGGACATTGAGCGTTTTTCCCATAAAGGTTGGATCGTAATCAAAGTGGATAATTGATTTTGGATACATTTCTTTTGATAATCCCGCAACTGACATATCACTTAATTTTGTGCCGATGACGATTAGTTGATCGACACCTTGTTTAAGATAATCACTTGCTTCTTGTGTACCTCCTAGTCCGAAGGCACCAAGAGAAAGAGTGTGGTTGGAAATAAACGTCCCTTTTCCACCAGGAGTTGTTATAACAGGGATGCTCCAGTGCTCAGCTAATAAACGAACTTCTTCATAAGCCTTACTTGAGTGAACACCTTTTCCTAAAAACAATAGAGGACGCTTTGCAGAATTTAATAATTCAACAACTTCGTCGATATGTGGTGATACCATCTCGTTTGACTCTGGTAGATCAAGATCAAATGGTTCAATTTCTTCGAGCATGATATCGAACGCAATTGATAAATGAACAGGACCTTTTACTCCTGTTAATGCTTTTTCGAGTGCATGCTGTAAGTAGATTTTCAGCATATCACCGCGTTCGACTCTTGCGCTAAACTTCGTAACAGGCTTGAACATTTCCGCTAAATCTGTACCAAAGATAGAAGAATCCTGCCCTAATGCTTTACCAGTATCCTTTAATCCCGGATGGCCAGTGATGATCAATAGTGGAATATTTGATGATTTTGCTTGTCCTGCAGCAGTAAGCAAGTTTGTACCACCTGGACCAGAGGTGCCAAGCGCAACACCGATTTTTTGATTCATCATTGAATAGCCTGTCGCTTCAAAGCCTGCCCCTGATTCATGCTTGCTGAGAACAAATTCAATACCATGCTTGTCCGTAGCAAATATTAAAGGGGACACCGCTTTTCCTGGAATACCAAAAATATGGTTAACTCCCCATCTTTTAAAATTTCTGACTAATACTGATGCACATGATTCCATTGTTAAAGTTTCTCCTCCCCATTTTCTATCTCTTTTTTGATAGTTATGAAAGAAACCCCTGCTCAATTTGGCTCGATGTAAGTGGTTTACTAAAAATATACCCTTGGATGTGATCGCAATCGTTTTTCTTTAAAAATTGCAATTGTTCGTTTGTCTCAACCCCCTCTGCAATGACTTGAAGATTAAGATTATGTGCTAATGTAATGATGGCTTTTACGATATTTGCATCATTTTCATCATCATTTATATCCCTGACAAAAGATTTATCGATTTTTAAATAATCGATCGGGAATTTCTTTAAATAACTAAGGGAGCTATAGCCTGTTCCAAAGTCATCGATGCTAATTCCAACACCAATCCCTTTCAATTGTTCAAGGACATTTAAGGAATAATCAAAATCCATTGCCATTGACTCAGTTATCTCTAATACTAAGTATCTAGGATCAAGCTTGGTTTTGTCTAATACTTTTTTCATAAATTCTACCAAATTTTGCTTTAAAAACTGTTGAGTAGAGAGATTAACAGATACTTTAATTGACTTTAGTCCGGAATCTTGCCATTTTTTGTTTTGTAAGCAGGCATGCTCAACTACCCACTCACCAAGCTGAATAATTAATCCTGTTTCTTCAGCTAATTGAATGAATTTATCTGGATAAATAATCCCTAATTTAGGATGATTCCAACGAATTAATGCTTCAACACCTACTATTTCTCCTGTTTTAGAGCAAATTTGTGGTTGGTATTGGAGGAAAAACTCATTCTCATTTAATGCCCTTTTAAGGTCAGACTCAAGCGTTATTTTCTCAGTTAAAAGATGAATTAACTCATCTGTATAAATGGCATACCCATTTTTTCCTTGTTCCTTCGCTTGATACATTGCGTTATCAGCATAAATCATAAATTCCTCAAGATTTAGTGGATAATCTGGATATATGGCAATACCGATACTTACAGAAGTATGTATTTCAATCGATTTAAGGCGAAACGGCTTTGAAAACTTCGCCAATATTTTATCAGCTAATTTAGTGATCTCCTGCGGATCTTTAAAATTAGTGATGGTGATAATGAATTCATCTCCACCCATCCGTGCTAATTGAGAATTCTCGCTTATACAGCTTGATAATCTTTTCGCCACTTCTTTTAGAAGGTGATCACCTTTTGAATGACCGAAAGTATCGTTGATGACCTTAAAGCGATCTAAGTCTAAATATAAGACAGCTAACGACTGCTTTTTCTTTTTGTTCGCTTTAATAAATGCTTGTAGCTCTTTTTGAAAATATCGTCTGTTTGGTAAATTTGTAAGGTCATCATGATAGGCTAAATAATTATATTTTTCTTCTATTAAATAGCGGTCAGTAATATCCCTAAATTGACCAAAGGCACCAATAACTCGATCGTTTTCATATATAGGTTGAGCATCAAATAAACAAACAATAAGGTTGCCTTTTTTACCAGTATATTTTAGTTCAACATTTTCAAATTTTTCTTCATGTTGTAATACTCGTTTGAAGTATTCGCCTGTTATGCCTGATTCGTAAATACATCTTCCAATTACCTCATTTTTATAAAAAGGAGAGATTTCTTCAGCGAAATCATTAAATTCAGTTGTAATCCCTTTTTCATCGGTAATCACAATTCCATTACGTGTTCTGCTGAGCATAATTTGATTCATAATATTTAGCTTTCTATTTTGCTTTCTTAATAGCAGCTCTCTTTCAATTGAATCAACAACATGTGCGAGCATTGTAAGGAAAAGGGGATTTTGAAGGGCAATTGGCATCATTAAACAAACGCTGCCTAATAAGCTATTTTCATCTGTATAATGAAACGCTGCACCGTAACACGCAATTCCATGGAGAAATGAATGGAAATGGTCTTCGCCAATTAATCGAATTGGATGTTTTTGCTGTAAAGCGAGGCTAATTACATTCGTCCCAGTGTCTTCTTGTGTAAATAGACTGCCGATTTGAATGCCGAACTGCTCGACAGTGGATTTAATCGTTTCATCACCAACCATTTCCAACAAGAATCCTTTCTCATCAGAAATGACGATTAAGATAGGAGTGCCTTTCAGTGAATCCAAAAGCTTTTTGGAGAAAAAACTAACAACAGATAAAATCTCACTGTATGACTTTCTCTTACTAGCTAGTTCTAGTTCGGTCATCTTCACCTTCGGACTTGCTATAATATCGGGATCCATACCACGTTCTCGACATAATTGTTTTGATTCAGTTATATAGTAGGGTTCTTTTTCATTCATTAAACAGCACCTCTAAAGTATGTACTAATCCTAATTATTTTTATTTATATTACAATTAGCGTTTAAACGTGGAAAAGCGAGTTCCCATCGAGAAGCTTAATGAGAGGATATCGTTCGATCTATATGATTTAATATGATATTGGTGATTATTTTTCTCGGCTTTTTCCAAGAATATTCGAGCTATAGAATAGATTACGCGAATAATAAAAGACCAATCATTATAGGTTGGTCTTAAATTATGATAAAAACAAGCCCTTACTAGTATTATGTTAGAATCAACAGATTGTGTAAAGGCTTTTACGGTGTTTTTTTTGCTATATTTGTTCAAAATTCGACAAATCTTGAGCATTTGATTTTAGCTTCTTTCTGAAGACAACTTTGCTTAATGTAATACTTAACTCATACAAAAGCAGTAAAGGTATAATAACTAGAACATCAGATATAAAATCTGGAGGGGTAATAAACACTGAAACAATTACTAAGACGAAGTAGGAGATTTTTCTTGCTTTAACAAGCTTGAGAGGATTGATGATCCCTAATTTTGTAAGGAACATCACAACAGCTGGCATTTCAAATAAAAATCCAAAGGGTAATGTTAAGTTCAACATGAATTTAAAATATTTTTCCGCAGTAAAAAAGGTTGCAAACTGATCGCCAATAAGGCCTGTTAAAAAGGAAAGAACAATTGGAAATAAAATGAAGTATCCGAATGAGATTCCAAAAAGAAAGAGAAAAAATAATCCCGGGATAAAGGCTAAGGAGATTTTTTGCTCTGAATGAGTAAGGGCAGGCTTAACAAATCTCCAAATTTGATATGCAGCTACAGGAATCGTACAAGCTATTGCTGTTACACCAGCAATCACCATATAAATCCAAATAATATCTCCAGGACCAAGCAAGGCAAGCTTCCCAGACAAGTCCTTTACTAAAAATTGATAAATATCCTGTACAAAAACGAAACCTAGGATAAAGAAAAGAATGAAGGTAACTCCTGTAATAATAATTCTCTTTCGTAATTCTTCTAAATGATCGGTGAATTTCAATTTTGTCTGATCCATAACATGTACTCCTTTATTAATAGAAGAACGATATAAGCTACTCTAAAGCTCAGTTGGCCATTTTACATCGTTCGCTTTCTTATCGAAGAGCTGTTTACTTAGCAATTGTTAGCCATAAGAGGCACAAGAATAAACAGCTTCTATTCTTGTGCCATATTTTTGTCCTAGGGTATGCAAGCTACTTCTCCATTTTTAACTACCCGTTTTTGTTTCAGATTTCTCAAGCTTGACTACTTCTGCTTTTTCGTTGCTTTTTTTCTGTTCGCTATCACCGTTTACTAAATCATTTGTCGCCTTTTTAAATTCCTTAAGTGTATTTCCGAACGCACGCCCAATTTCCGGTAATTTGGATGGCCCAAAGATAATGAGGGCGATGACAAGAATGAGTATTAGACCTGGTATTCCAACGTTTGGCACGATAGAACCCCCTTAACTAAGATAGATTTTGCTTCATAATAAGTCTTGATTAGAGTAGAAACGGCTCAGGTCACTTGCCTTATGATTGGCATCATATAGGAATTCAAGGTAAACACCTCTTATTTCTTATACGTTTTATAGCTGAAGGCTAAGCAATGAGCTTCAAGTTTTCCTTATTAAAGGATAGGCATTCCATGACGCTCAAGTGCAGCTGCTTCCAAGATAGACATTCCCTGCTCATCAGCAAATGCTGTTAGCTTATCTGATACAGCTGGAGCTAGACTAGCAGGTGGTGCTGCATGGTTCATTGCCCGTTGGCGCGCTACATTGCGACGAGCAAATGGTCCCCAAATCGCAAATGTAATACCAGGTGTTTGCATATTGACAAAAAGCGTCTTTCCATCAGGAGAGAAGGTAGGACCAGCAAACTCTGAACCATTCATTCGATTTTCTGCAAATGTATAAATATTTCCTTCAGGAGTTAAACCAACGATACGGTCGTTTCCACCACCGTCTTCGGCAATCCAAAGATCTCCCCAAGGAGCGATCGTAATGTTATCAGGCATTTCTAATTCATTTTGTGATGTTGATTCGTAGAAGAGCTCCAATGTATTTGTCGCAGGGATGTAACGATAAACGCGACCAAGTGCTTTACCACCTGCACTTGTATCATCAAACCAAAATGTTCCAGCAGAGAAGTAGGCACCTTCTAAACGGCTAAATTGTATACAGCCTAAATCCTTTGCATCCTGCTGAGCACGCTCTGGATTTAACTGTTTCCAAACGATCCCGAATTTTTGCCCACTATTTAACTGGCTTGGAGAGGTTGTAGAAATTTCATCAATCGCTGCAGCCTCTAAAATTCCACCTTTTTGAAGGGAACCTAGCTTTTGACTGCGATCATGTGGAGTGAATCGATAGAGAAAGCTTGGACTGCTATCTTCTGTTAAATACCAAATACCTGTTGTTGGATCAACAGCACATGCTTCATGTGAAAAATACCCCATATCGCGAATCGGTGTTTTTGACATTTCATTTTCCGGATCAAGTGGATTTACTTCAAAAACAAAGCCATGGCCTAAATCACGTGTTTCCTCACATGTTAACCAAGTACCCCAAGTAGAAGGGCCGCCAGCACAATTTCGAATTGTTCCAGAGTTGGTAACATATTCATCAATCACATTTCTGTTTTCATCAACAATCAGTGCTGTAGTACCGCCAGCAGCACCTTTGCTCCATGGGTTTTTTCCATTAACAGGATATTGAGAGTTTGTCCCATTTTCGTGGTTGCGAACAAGGATTGTTGTGTTTTTTTCACCTTTAAATGCAGCCATACCATCAAATAAAGCTGGAATTAAGTCTCCATTTGGCATTCTTTCACCAGTTTGAGAAATAATCTTATAATGAAAGCCTCTTGGCAAATCGAGGATTCCATTCGGATCCTTTACGAGTGGTCCATAGCCAGTAAAGCCACTAGTTGCGGCAACTCCTTCTTTTGCCCCAGTAAGTGATAATAATCCAGTTGTACCTAAAGTCAATGCAACTGTACCTAATCCGCCAACCTTCAGGAAGTCACGCCTGTTTAAGCCATCTTTTCCAATATTCATTCCCGTTTTCCCTCCAAATTTTGATTAGTAACGATGTACAAATCTATGAAACTTGTTCTACATGAAAAAGGTATCAGTTTACTATAAAAATTCTGTTAAGCAAAAGTAAATTTATTAAATGTGAGAAAAAATAAGCTAAAAGTGGCTGTTTTAAAGAACAAAAAGGGAAAATTATGTGAGAAGGGTAAGTCTAAAGAATGAAAAATGAGTCTACACACTGTAAAAATATAAAGGAGAAGGGTAAAAGTAATGCAAAAATAGTAACGAAATAGTACTAAAAAAGATTAAGGGAATTATGAAGTCTATGTTAAAGGAAACCTCAATTATTAATGTGAGAAACTAGTATTTATTTCGAATTCAATACGTATTAAATATCTTGAGATTACTAGATTTGTTCAGGATAGCTTGTGAGAAAAATCTACAAAATTTTTGTAAATCATACGTAAATTTGCATATTTTTCTTTACGGAAAATTAACGAAAAATTCCGAAATCTGAGTTTTGACGAGGAAAGAGAAGGAAATGAGAGATAATTGTTCTTTTTAACGAAATTATGTCGTGTTTTACGGTTTTTCTAGTTACCTTTAAATTTTCTATACTTCATGTGAGTTGTTCGTCGAATCGTAAAGGTGTGGAAGGGAGGAGAGGATAACTCTTTTAATATTCTAGTAAACAATGATAGTAGAGTTGGCAATGGATTTGGTAACCAAATTTCTAGGAGGAGAAAACATTGAGTATTAAGAAAAATATTGTAACAGGTGTAGCAACGGCTGTTTTAGGCTTAGGATTAATTGGTGGCGGAACATATGCGTATTTTAGTGATACAGTTGCAACTACTAATACGTTTGCAACAGGAACATTAGATCTTTCTGTAGACCCAGAGGTAGTGATTGATGTTGAGGATTTAAGTCCGGGGAACTGGATGATTCGTTCATTTGATTTAGTCAATAACGGCTCACTTGATATAACACAAGTACTATTATCAACTAGCTATCAGGTTGAAGATGCAAAGGGCGATAATACAGATGATTTCGGTAAACATATTCGTGTTAACTTCCTAGAAAACAGTGATAAATCTGAAGAAACTGGACCTAACGATATCATTTTCTCTACTACTCTCTATGATTTACAGCAAATGACACCAGATGCGGTAGAAAAGAAGGTAATTGGTTTTGATAATGAGATTAGTGGACTTCCAGCTGGAACAAAGGACACAATGTATGTTGAATTTGAATTTGTTGACAATGGAGAGGATCAAAACCAGTTCCAAGGGGATAAATTAAAGCTTAACTGGTCTTTTGAGGCAAGATAATTGATAAATTCTTTTTGAATCGATGAGGGGGAACCTCCCCCTCCACTGTTATAAAATGCTGCCTGCTACTGCGATAAGCCACTAAGAAATGGAAGAAACAGTCTCTTCAATTCCTTAGCGGCTTATACTATAACGTCAATAAGGATTATTTAGGAGGAGAACGTATGGGTGTAAAAGGAAAACTTTTAACAAGCGTTGCTATTGCCTTATGTGGACTAGGTCTTATTAGTGAAGGAACAACAGCGTATTTTCAAGATAAGGAGCCGACAACCAATACGTTTACGACAGGTGTGCTTGAGCTTGGGATTAATAAACCAACGATTATTGATGTCAAAGGGTTAGTGCCAGGTGATACGGTTCATGGCAATTTTGAGCTGACAAATGATGGGAGTGTCGATATGAAGGAAATACTCCTTCACTCCTCCTACGAGGTGATTGACAAAGGGGATCCTAATAACGGTGATGATTTAGGTGATCATCTTGTTGTTGAGTATATTTATAAAGTGAATGAGCGAAAAAATGTAGTCGTACAAAAGAAATTATCAGAGCTATCGGGAGAGCCGATAAAGGTGAGCGATGAATTTCCATCTGAAGGCAAAGTAGAGAAATATGCAGTTCGTATTAAATTTGTTGACAATGGGCAAAATCAAAATCACTTTCAAGAGGATGAGTTAAAGCTAAAATGGGAATTTGAAGCTGTCCAACGAGATGGAGATTCTGATTTTTAAAAATGACATGGCAGCATAGAGAGGAGTGAAGGTATGATGTTCTGGCTTAAAAAGCAAACGAAGCAAAAGAAACAACTTACAAGCGGAATTCAACTCATTTTTCTTGGCTATTCTCTTGTCATGGCTATCGGCCTTCTCACTTCAAATACATATTCATACTATCGTGACGAAAACGAAGCGAGCATTGGGATAACAGTTGGAAGCTGGGCAAATATAGATGATGCCGATGGGCACGGAACAGAATTGGAAATGGAAGAGAACGAGCTATTATTAGAAGATAAGAAGGAGGAATAAACAGTGAAACGGATGATGAAATGGGTAAATCGAATGGTTACAAGTATCCTACTTATTTTGTTAGTAAGTATAGCAGGGATCGTCCTCTCTACTAAACTAACGAATGGTGAGCCACAAATATTCGGTTATCAGATTAAAACCGTCTTATCGGGATCTATGGAGCCTACGATATTAACAGGTTCTGTTATTGCTGTGAAATCACTGGATGAAGCGGAACGTTCTAGCCTAAAAGCAGGGGATATTATTACTTATTTGGATGAGGAAAGACTAATAACTCATAGAATTTCAGATGTGTTAGCAACAGAACAAGCTGTCCGTTATGAAACAAAGGGGGACAATAACAATTCAGCTGACTTAAATCCTGTCCTAGCAGAAAATGTTATCGCCAAATATGAAGGGTTTATGATTCCATATCTAGGTTATCTCATTAATTTCACGCAAACAGCGAACGGAAGTGTCTTATTTATGATTTTACCTGGAGTTCTAATGCTAGGCTACTCAATCGTTACGATTTGGAAAACGATAAGGGAATTAGAGAAAAAGCAGATGGCTATGAAATGATATTATACAAAGAAAAAGAGGGTGGGACATAACGAAAATATTTCTAATGAAAACCGAACATTGCTTATTGCAAAAAACTATAAAGAAAAGACTCTTTCGAAGAGGTCGGTTTTTTGTGCAAACTTTATTAAGGTTGATTGGAGCGTAAGTGCGAGACTCCTGCGGGATGCGTGGGAGAGGTGAGACCCCGCAGGTTTACACCGAGGAGGCTCACCACCCACCCCGCGGAAAGCGAGTACTGTAGCGGAAATCAACCAGAACGACTACTGGTAAAAAGTAACAATGTATACAAGTGTTACCACTTACAAAAAGACACGAAGTTTAAAGCAGAATTCCAAATTATAGTTCGGATTTTTCTTATGTTAAAAATCTTTTGTCCCAACCTCTTTTTACAGTACATTATCTACACAAGGAAGATAACTAGAAATAAGTTTATGGAGTTTGTTATTATTTGTTGGTTTTAATCCATTTCACTAATGATAACTTTCTTACCTGTCTTGGCACTTTGGACAGCACCAAATACCATTTCCATGCTTTTAATATTATCTCGACAATCCGTTTCGGCTAGACGATTTTCTTCTAAAGCTTGGAACATTTCATCAAGACAGCCCCAATGCCCTTCGCGAATTGCCTTCTCACTTTCGATATTTATTTGCTTAACAGGAGTAATAAATTCAATTGGTTTTGTTTCATCGATCACTTCACATATTGGATTGTTCGAACCATCCCATCTTGCACTGCCTTTACTTCCGGTTACACGCCAGTCTGATTCCCACGATGTTTGATTTCCAATGGCGCTCCATGACCCACGATATGAAAAGACCGTTCCATCTGTCATTTCAAAGATACAAATTGCTGATGCGTTGCCTTTATACCAGGAGCCTGTTGGATTATATTCATGACAATAAACTGATACAGGATCCTTTCCTGTTAAAAATCTAGCCTGGTCAAACGTATGGATCGCCATATCGACGATAAGGGGATGATCCATTAAATCACGAAAGCCACCAAAGTTAGGTCCAAGGAAAAAGTCTGCATGAATTGAGCCGATTTCGCCGATTGTTCCGTTAGAAAGAATCGTTTGAAACGTACGGATTTGATTTAAATACCGACGATTTTGCATGACGGTGTATGTATTTCCAGTTTTTCTTGCAGTACGGAGAACTTCCTTTGCATCTTTTAATGTTTCTGCCATTGGTTTTTCGCCAAAGACATTACATCCAGCCTCTAAAGCAGTTATCACTATTTCTTTATGTGCAGCTGGAATCGTGATATCAAACACTAAATTTGCATCCGTTTTCATTATAGCTTCTGATAAATTTGTAAATGAAGGGACTCCTAGGTCTCGACGTTCTACCATTGCTTTTGCTGCCTCTAAGTTAACATCAACAACCCCAACAATTTCAGCATTCTCCCGCTGTGATACATAATCAAACCAAGTATTTGACATTCCACCACATCCAGCAACGATAATTTTGTGCTGCTTTGCCATGTGAACACTCCTCTTTTTTCCTATGTTTTTAGTGTATTAATTTATTATATATGAGCTATGTCTCCAACTTATCATACTAGTAAGTGCCTGTCTAAGGTGGAAAGGACTATATAAAAAAGTACTTAACTGAAAAAAGCTGAAGTTAGATGAATAAAAAAATCTGGTGAATTTTCCCTTCAAAAAAGTTTTATGAAAGCGTTGACAATGTGTTGATAAGGTGTTAAATTAATCTCAACAATTAAATATTCATAAAGGAATGTTACCTTTAGTGGGCATAACCTGAACTGATTTGGAAAGAATAGTAGCGCTGTCTAACGGACGCTGTGTGTCTATTTCTACCAGATCGGGTCAGGTTTTTTATTTGCCAAAAATAAAAAAGAAGGAAGGGTCAATGATGAAATATGAGCAATTAGCTAAAGATATTATTCAAAATGTTGGTGGAAATGAAAACGTTATCAGTGTTGTTCACTGTGTAACGAGATTACGCTTTAAGCTAAAGGATGAAGGAAAAGCAAATACTGATGTCCTTAAAAATATGGATGGTGTTGTAACCGTTATGAAAAGCGGTGGTCAGTACCAGGTGGTCATTGGCAACCATGTCCCAGATGTCTATAAGGATGTGTTAGCTGTAGGTGGATTTAAGGCAGAGGGGCAAG
Organism: Metabacillus sp. 22489; assembly: GCF_052044855.1. Taxonomy (NCBI): domain Bacteria; kingdom Bacillati; phylum Bacillota; class Bacilli; order Caryophanales; family Bacillaceae; genus Metabacillus; species Metabacillus sp. 22489. Next base: position 201,338 of record NZ_JBQENT010000002.1, on the reverse strand, counting down.
TTGAAGAGGAAGAAGCAAAGGGCGGCAACTTGTTTAATAGATTTGTAGATATCGTATCAAGTATCTTTACACCAATTCTCGGTGTGTTAGCTGCAACAGGGATGATTAAAGGGCTTAATGCATTGTTTTTATCATTAAAGTGGCTTACCGCAGATTCAGGAACATATCAAGTATTAAATGCAATCGGGGATTCATTATTTTACTTCTTCCCAATTTTCTTAGGATATACAGCAAGTAAGAAATTCGGTGGTAGTACATTTATTGGGATGGCAATTGGAGCAGCGCTGGTGTATCCGACGATGTCACAGCTGATGACAGGTGACCCGCTGTACACATTATTTACAGGAACGATGTTTGAATCACCAGTTTATATTACATTCTTAGGTATTCCAGTTATTTTAATGTCTTATTCATCTTCTGTTATTCCGATTATTATTGCCGCATATTTTGGGGCTAAAGTAGAAAAAGGCTTTAAGAAAATTATTCCTGATGTTGTAAAAACATTTTTAGTGCCATTTTTAACATTATTAGTAGTTGTTCCATTAACATTTATGGTAATTGGTCCAATTGCAACATGGGCTGGTCAACTACTAGGTCAAGCGACTTTATGGATTTACGGCTTAAGTCCAGTTATTGCAGGTTTATTTCTTGGTGGTTTTTGGCAAATTTTTGTTATCTTCGGTTTACACTGGGGGCTTGTACCAATCGCGATCAACAATGTTTCAGTAAATGGTGCAGATCCAGTCTTAGCTTTAGTATTTGCGGCTTCATTTGCGCAAATAGGGGCAGTACTAGCTATCATGCTTAGAACAAAGCAACAAAAGCTAAAATCATTAAGTATCCCAGCATTTATTTCAGGTATTTTTGGTGTTACTGAACCGGCAATTTACGGTATTACACTTCCACTTAAAAAGCCATTTATTATTAGCTGTATCGGTGGAGCAATAGGTGGAGCAATTATTGGTTTGTTTGGAACCCAAGGATTTATTATTGGTGGACTAGGTATTTTCGGTATTCCTTCTTATATTCACCCAACAGAAGGGTTAAATCTTGCATTCTGGGGCTCAGTTATCGCCATTATAGCTGGTTTTGCAGTAGCGTTCATCTTAACTTTGTTATTCGGTATGAGTAAAGATAAAACTCAAGAAACTAGTGAAACGAAAGCCCATGAAAAGAAGGAAGCAGTTATTGAAGTAAAAAATGAAATGATTTCTAGCCCATTAGCTGGTGAAGTCAAAGTATTAAGTGAAATAAGTGATGAAGCATTTGCATCAGGTGCATTAGGAAAAGGTGTTGCCATTGTTCCGACAGAAGGGAAATTATATGCCCCTGTTTCAGGTATGGTTGCTGCACTATTCCCAACAAAGCATGCGATTGGAATTACAACTGAAAATGGTGCAGAGATTTTAATCCACATTGGACTCGACACTGTTCAGCTAAATGGTAATCATTTTATTACACATACAACAGTAGGCTCTAGAATTGAAAAAGGACAGCTATTGATTGAGTTTGATATTAACGCGATTCAAAAGGCTGGCTATGAGGTAACAACGCCAGTTATTGTGACAAACCAAGATAAATTCGATGTAGTGACACTAGGTGGTAAACAGACAAAGGTTGGTGAGCAACTATTTGAGCTAGTGGCAAAATAAACTAGAACTAAATAGAAAGGAAGCGATTAACGTTATGCTTCCTTTCTTACATAACGGAGGTAATGAATATGTCAAAATCAACATTTCCTGAAAATTTCCTTTGGGGTGGTGCGATCGCAGCTAACCAGGCAGAAGGAGCTTATCTTGAGGGAGGAAAAGGCTTAACAACAGTTGACCTTTTGCCAACAGGTCCAAAACGTTTTGAGATTATGTTAGGTAATTTAGAATCATTTACACCGATTGAGGGGGAATTTTACCCATCACACGAAGCGATTGATTTTTACCATCGCTTTAAAGAGGATATTGCTCTTTTTGCTGATATGGGCTTTAAAGCATTGCGTGTATCAATTGCATGGGCACGGATTTTCCCAAATGGAAATGATGAGAAGCCAAATGAAGCAGGTCTGAAGTTTTATGATGATTTATTTGATGAATTATTAAAGCATGGTATTGAGCCGGTAGTAACGATTGCCCATTTTGATGTCCCAGTCCATTTAGTGAAGGAATATGGCAGCTGGAGAAACAGGGAGCTTGTCACATTTTTTGAAACATATGCAAAAACGATTTTTAAACGTTATAAAAACAAAGTAAAGTATTGGATGACATTTAATGAAATTAATATGCTTTTACATCTGCCTTTCGTAGGTGCTGGTCTTGTCTTTAAAGAAGGAGAAAATAAGAAGCAAATTCAATACCAGGCAGCACATCACCAATTAGTTGCGAGTGCGCTTGCTGTTAAAGCATGTCATGAGATGATTCCAGATGCAAAAATTGGCTGTATGCTTGCCGCAGGAATGACATACCCATATACTTGTCATCCAGATGATGTCTTTGATGCGATGGAACGTGACCGTGAGTCGTTCTTTTTCATCGATGTTCAATCACGTGGGGAATACCCAGGTTATGCGAAACGATTTTTTGAAGATCACGGCCTAACGATTGAGATGGAACAAGGAGATGAAGAGCTACTAAAGGCGAATACGGTTGACTATATTGGCTTTAGCTATTACGCTAGCCGTGCAACAAGCACTGATCCTGAGGTCTTAAGCAAACAAACAGCTGGAAATGTCTTCGCATCTGTTGAAAATCCTTATTTAGAGAAATCAGAGTGGGGATGGACAATCGATCCGAAAGGCTTTAGAATTACGGCAAATCAATTGTATGATCGTTACCAAAAACCGCTATTTGTTGTTGAAAATGGACTAGGTGCTGTCGATGAATTGTCAGCTACAGGCGAAGTGAATGACGAATATCGTATTGATTATTTGAAAAAGCATATTGCCGAGATGGGTGAGGCGATAAAGGATGGGGTCGAAATCATTGGTTATACAAGCTGGGGACCAATTGATATCGTAAGTGCATCATCCGGAGAAATGAAAAAACGATATGGCTATATTTACGTTGATAAAGATAATAATGGAAATGGCACGTTAAAACGATATAAAAAGAAAAGCTATGATTGGTACAAAAAGGTCATTGAATCAAATGGTGCAGAGCTATAATAGATTTAGGGATTTAAAAAGGCAGTTAGAATTCGTTCTACTGCCTTTTGTATATATTCAGTTGCATTACTATGAGTCTTGTGCAACAGCTTTTCTGTCAATTGCTTCAGGCTGTTTTTCTAACCATCCATGTTTAACCATAATCTTGTAGCAAAAGGTTCCAGCCTCCATTGCATGGGTAAATACTTTGCTGTAATTTAAAATAATGTCTGATCTTAAGCTGGACCCGATCGCAGCACCATAATAGGAAAGTGCTGCATTGACTAAAAATGCTGCGTGAAACATAATCAATTTATCTGAAAATGGACTTATAGTAGAATCAGTAATTTCCGCATCCCAGCTTTCAGGTGTTGGCAAATGTTCCTGTTTTAAAAGGTTGTTGAAGCTATCAGCATCTTTCCCAGCTAATTTCACATTTTTTAACATAAAATTACGAACATCTTCGTTCTCAGCAACTTGACTAAATCCTAAGCTTAACGACCTAATAAACCCAGTTTTCTTTGCATTAAAGAAAAGGTTACTAATTTCTGAGCTATTAAGTGCTCTTTTATCACCTATTAAATTAGAAATAATTCCTGTCGAATTTACAAGCTCATTCCTATGTGGAGATGGAATAGTTGGAACACTTGAAAACATTGGCTGTGTTTTAGCCAATTCCACTATTTTTTGAAACAATTCTTTAGATGTTACCGTACATTCAAGAAAATAGTCTTGAATATCCTGTCGCTCTGATGTTGTAATCGCTAAGCTATAAGCAGTTATCCCGTGTATTGTCATAATGTAAGAATAAAAGAGTAAAAACTGGTCAGAAAATAGTCGTGGGGCATTAAGATTTACGTCATCATCTGTAAATCCTATTGGGACCTGGAAATGATCATCTTTTAAAATATTGGCGATTTTAGATATATGACCTTCAGCTAGCTTCAATGCTGATTCTAAAATAGGTTTTATATCAGTATTTTCAACAATTTTAAGAAAATACTTGTAAATACAAATCGCCATGCTATCACCCATATATTGAAGCCAAAGGGCAGATACCTCTGAAGCAGTTAACGGGTTTTTCTTTGCTTTATTAAAGATTCCCAAAGGAAATACCTCCAATTGTCGTCAAAATTTACATATTGTCTATGAAGTTTCAAAACGAATCGGAGGCATATTTCATGTAAATTGCGCTCAAGTTCTTTTTGAATGTAATTACGAAAAAATCCTTTTTGTATTCATTTCGTAAGCCTTAATGTAAAGAATCAAACGTTTAATTAGTCTAAAAAAGCCTTTGATACCAATGTAGGGATAAAAAGAATGTCATTTGAATAAGTACAAACTGGTCCAAGAGGAAAATAACTAATTTGTAATGACAACTGCCTCCGATTTATATTAGTTTTCCAAATCGATAAAAAGATATGTGAGTAAGATTATCAAATTTTAGGATTGTAGGGTTTCAATATATCGGCTAAAGGCAAGTGAGGCTTTTGATGAAGAAAAAGGATAGATATACATGTGATTTCTATCCTTCTATTTATGTTATTACATATGTATGAACTTGCTTTTTCCTTATTGTTGACGGCCATCATCATGACTAAGCTGCCAGCCGATGCCAAATTTATCTGTTAATTTTCCGTAGCATTTACTCCAGAACGTTTCTTGGAGCTCCATTTCTACTTTGCCGCCTTCTTTTAATTTTTCATATGCATTCTTGATTTCATCGATATCCTTACTTACAACAGCAAGTGTGATATTGTTTCCTGTTTCAAAAGGTGAGCCAGGGAATGTATCAGAAAACATAATTGTACTACCACTGACTGTTAGTCTCGCATGCATGACGCGATCCTTTGCTTCATCTGGCAGTGGGAAATCAGGATTTTGTGGTGATTCACCAAAGGTCATGATTTGTGATGCCTCTGTATTAAAGGCCTTTGCATAAAATTCAATTGCTTCTCGACAATTTCCATTAAAAACAAGATACACTTCTACAGCCATTTCTATCACTCCTTTATCCTATTTTAACCAATATACCACAGTGAATAGAATAAAAGAAAAGGTTTAAAAAATTTTTTTAGCTATTCGTGGTTGAACGATAAATTGGTTTATTTCATCAAATTGATATATCTTATCTATTATATAGAGCAAAAATCCCTTTTCACTAAAGACAGAAAAAACTATTTTATAAAAACATCATTATTACGAAGTAGGAGCAAAGCAATGAAAGATAATCTTTACGATAAATTACTCAATATAAAAACGACAAAGAGTCAACAAGGTTTTCATAAATCGTTTCATTACCATCGATATGAGGCAACACCCTATGAAGCGTTAGAAACGTTAATTAGTCATTATCCCTTTCATAAACATGATAAGATTGTTGATTTTGGCTGTGGAAAGGGGAGGTTAAATTTCTACCTTCACGATCAGTGTCAAGCAGCGGTTACTGGTATTGAAATGTATGAGGAGTATTATCAGGAGGCATTGGTTAATCGTGACAGGTACTTAAAGAAGCATGCAAACCAAAAGGATAAAATCCAGTTTTACTGCTGTTTAGCAGAAGAGTATATCATGGCTCCTGAAGATAATCGTTTCTATTTTTTTAACCCGTTTTCCTTACAAATTTTTATAAAAGTTATTCAAAATATTCTAAAGTCAGTTGAAATGTATAAAAGAGAGGTTGAGTTAATTTTGTACTATCCATCTGAAGAATATGTTTACTATCTCGAAAATCAAACTGTATTTGAATTAAAACAAGAGATCAGATTAAAGGAGTTATATCCACAAAACGAAAATGAAAGGTTCCTCATTTATCAATTAGTGCAAAAGTCTTGAAATTTCCTATTGCTTTTATGGAAAAATATTAAATAATTTCATTTTTTACTGCGAAACTCTAGACATTTAGTATTAAAGTTTATATAGTTATAAGTGCCTAAGTTAAAAAATAACTAGTTTAATAGTCATAAAAATTACAACAGGAGAGGTATTTATCGTGTCAGAAAAATATAGCATTGTTATTAACGCAGCAAAAAAAGTAATTAACATGAAGGTTGTTGGAACCTTTACACCTGAGGATGTCCAAAATTTCGTGAAAGATTATCAAGCAAAAGTAAATTCCATTGATGCATCTGCTTACACTTTAGATGTAGACTGTACAACAATGGACATTTTAAAGCCTGAGATGGTTCCTGCATTAGAAAATTCATTTAAAATGTATAAGGAATCAGGATTTGGTAAGGTTCTTTTTACGATAAACAAAAGTGCAATCTTAAAAATGCAGTTAAACCGTATTGCAAGAAATTCTGGATTAACGAATGCCGAGGTTGTTGAACTCTAATATAAAGATGAGAAAACAAGGCTGATAAGAGGATCTAGCCTTGTTTTTGCATATAAAAATCCCTATAAAAAAAGCAGAGGAGAATTCAATAAAATGAAGCATATAAAAATAAAAGATATAGCAATCTATCATCCCGAATATATTGTTGATAATGAATTTTTCCATCAGTTTTATCAGGAAAAGGGGAAAGATGTTCGTCATTTTTTAGAAACTATGGGAAGAAAAGAACGATATGTCATAAAGGATGAAGCGGAAAATGGATTAACAATGGGAATTGCCGCAAGTAAAAGAGTCCTTGAACGGGCGAATATGTCAGGAAAAGATATTGATCTTATCGTCTTTTCAACTCAAGTTCCTGAAACAACCTTCCCAACAAATGCGATGTTCCTCCATGATGCGATTGGAGCAGACAATCAAACAATTGTGATGGATTCAAATGCTAATTGTGCAGGAATGACTGTTGCAGTTGAACAGGCTTCATATTATATGAAGGCAAATCCTAATGTACATACAGCACTTATTGTTGGTTCAGATTATAATTCGTTAATTAGCAATGAAGAAGAAGAAATTACGTATGCAAACTATGGTGATGCTGCAGCTGCTGTTATTTTGGAAAAAACAGATGAGGATACTGGATTTATCGATGCAATTTATTTCACGGACTCTGTTAATCGCGATAAAATTCTGTTTCCGCCGGAAGGGTTATCTAAAGCTGTCAGGGGAGATTCTGAAAATATGTTAATTAAGTGGCTTCCATTTGATGGTAGCATTGCCCTTCCTCCAACGTATGAAATGATTGAAACTCTGCTTACTCGAAATCAACTAACGGCAAAAGATATAAAGGCCTATTGTTTTTCACAATTTGCATTAGGGAATATTTTGAAAATTCAAGAGCATTTTCAGCTCGAGGATAAACAAATTATTTATGTTGGAGATAAATTTGGCTATACAGGTACTAGTAGTCCATTTATCGCTTTGCATGAGGGGATTGCATCAGGCCGAATTCAACGGGGCGATCATGTTCTCTTTTGGACAATTGGAGCTGGCTACCAATTAGTTGCGATGCTGTTAAAATACTAGGCACTTTTACTATGACTAACTTTAATATATTTAAACAAACGATAGTTTTTCAATTCTACTATTGTAATTCTAGCTAAAGAGCCAATGGATGGCTCTTTTTTTATTTGCTTTTTTAGGGTGGTTCATTGTCAAAATCCACCTAAATTTGACAATTCACTATTGTAGTTCGCTTTGCTTTGAACTATAGTAATAATGGATTAAAAAAGTTATATAGAAAAAATAGAATCGGATAGAGAGGTTAGCTATGGCGGATAAACGAGAGCAATGGTCATCTAAAATCGGATTTATTTTATCGTCTGCTGGAGCTGCTATTGGACTTGGCGCGATTTGGAAGTTTCCATATGTTGCAGGGATGAATGGTGGAGCAGCTTTCTTTTTGCTATTTATATTGTTTACGGTTTTAATTGGCCTTCCAATGCTCATTTCAGAATTTATTATTGGTAGAGGAGCAAAGCGTGAGGCAGTAACGGCTTATCGAACGCTAGCTCCAAAAAGTGGTTGGAATAAATTAGGGATGCTTGGAGTAGTTGGTTGCTTCTTATTACTGACATTCTATTGTGTTGTCGGTGGTTGGGTACTAATCTATACCATTTTATCAGTTATTGGGAAGGTAATTGATACTGGGGTGAATTATGGACAATTATTTGGGCATGTTACGAGCTCCCCGAGTATTACTCTTCTCGGCTTAGCTTTATATTTATTGATCAATATTATCGTTTTAACCTTTGGGATAAAAAATGGGATCGAAAAAGCAAGCACTTATATGATGCCTCTATTATTTATTTTCTTTATTGTATTAGTCATTCGCTCATTAACATTAGATGGAGCAATGGAAGGAGTCCGTTTCTTTTTAAAGCCGGATTTCTCAAGTATAACGAGCGATGGAATTTTATATGCACTTGGACAATCGTTCTTTGCGCTTGCAGTTGGCTTTTCTTGTATGGTAACGTACAGCTCGTATTTAGGGAAAGATGTGAGCATTCCGTCTTCGGCATCATCAGTTGTTGTGATGAATATTTTCGTTTCACTGCTTGCGGGTTTGGCGATTTTTCCAGCCGTTTTCGCATTAGGCTTAGAACCGACTGAAGGACCTGGTTTATTATTTGTCGTCCTGCCAACTGTTTTTTCACAAATTCCATTTGGGGAGCTTTTCTTAAGCTTATTTTTGCTGTTATTTTTATTTGCAACATTAACGTCGTCGTTTAGTTTATTAGAAATCATCGTCTCAGCCTTTACAGATGGAAGGAACCGATCAAGAAAATCAGTATCATGGATATCAGGTATTGCTGTTTTTGTAGCAGGGATACCAGCCGCATTGTCAATGGGTGGACCTTTAAGTGATATCGTGATTTTCGGGAAAAATATCTTTGATGCAACAGACTTTCTTGTGAGCAATATTTTATTGCCATTAGGTAATTTCTTTATTGCTATCTTTATTATTTATAAAATGGATAGATCCCTGGTAGAACAGCAATTTCGCTTAGCTAATACATATTCACCAGCCCTATATTCAATATGGACGTTCTTAATGAAATGGATCGTTCCTATCGTTATCATCATCGTCTATCTACATACATTAGGATTATTTTAATAGAGTAAGGGCCAGTCCCCAGATAGTTTTGGGGGACTGGCCCTATTTTCATTATTTTTAATAATATGGTGAAATCATGAAGTATACTAATACGCCGGTAAAGCTTACATAAAGCCAAAGTGGCATTGTCCAGCGGGCAATTTTTCGGTGTTTTTCAACCTGCATATTTAATCCGCGTCCAAGTGTAATAAGGACAAGCGGTACTATTACTGCTGCAAGAACGATATGTGTAAGAAGGACGAAATAGTAGATTGATTTTAATATTCCTTCACCACCATAGCTAGTCGACTCAGCCATTGCATGATACGTTAAATAGGAAATGCAAAATAAGAACGTCGTTGTAAAGGCTGCTACAATAAAGCGTCTATGTACGGGGATGTTTTTCTTTTTAATTGCAACTAGTGCTGCAACTAGAAAGAGAAAGGTAAATGTGTTAAAAATGGCATTTAGCAATGGTAAAACCGTTAAATCAATGCCAAAGATTGTTCCATCATTACTTTTTGGCAAGAAATAGGTTCCAAAAATGACTCCGACGATGATAACGGATAATACCCAAATTAATGGGGTGTAATTTCGTTGTTTTTGGTCAGTTTGATTATATGTCATCTTTCTTATACGCTCCTTATATTTTCTTCCTTTCTTCATCATAAAAAAATGCTAAGCAAAGAGCAAATATAAAAGGCCCCCTTTTATTAGGTAAAAAGGAATTGTCAAACTCTAGACAAATATACTTGGAGAATTTTAGTAGTTTTACATACTTTTTAGATTATTGAACAACATAATGAGGATTTAAAAATGAAAGGTTGGTTAGATGAGTAAAATTTTCATTTCCTTATTTTGTTGGAGCATCATTCTATTCTCAAGCGGATTTCCTCAAACAGTTGGGGCAGAGGAGCCGATAACAATAAGTGCTCGAAATAACGCGCTAACAGCGGCTGTAAACTATTTAAGTGCCAAAAAAAATTGTCAAATAGATAAGATGGAGCAATTTTCCTTGCAGCTATTGAAGCTTGACGAAGATGAACGTACATGTCAAAAACATCAACTCCAGAATGCAGAGGTCACAGATTATATAATGGCTTCAAGTGACTTAGCTTTAGTATCGGCAAAATTAGATTATCCAGACAAAATTGTCGTTCAAACATCACCAGTTGTCAAAGTGAGTGGAAAATGGAAATTCGTCACTGACATTAACAATCATCATTCATTTGTAACAACAGAAAAAATAAAGCCGGAAATTGTAAATGGGATTAACACCTATTTAAATAGTATTAAAACAGCTAATCAAAAAGGAATGGAGATGTACGGCAAGAAGCTTGGTGGCGTTGAGGAAGAACAGGATGGTATGCTCGCTGCAACGAAATCGGCATCCTTCGAGTTTAATGTTGCCGGAGTGAAGATGATAGCAGAAACGGTTGCGATTACTTCGATTAAGACGAAGATAAATGGGAAGCTGAATGAGCAAGTATATGTAGTTTATCTAGAAGACAATAAGTGGAAGGTAATATCAGACAGGTTTTTACTCACAGCCTCAATTCCTAAAAATGAAAATCCAGTTAAGGTTGATTAAGATAAGAAAACACCTCCTGCATTATTGCTAAAGGTGTTTTCTTATCTGTTATAACGAATCACTTGTCAATCTGGAAATATTTCATGAAAGAAAACTTGGATTTTTAGAGAATGAATTAAACTTGAAATAAGACGAAATAAACGTGCAAATAAGAATTCATCATTTATTAATAACATAATTGGATAAGTGCTCCTTACTGGATTTTTTGCTGGGCTAAAAATGCAGTTTTGTAATACTTACTTGCTTCTTTATAAAGAATGTTTTCCTCATAATGACGTGCGAGTATTTCCGCATATTCAACAACATAATTCCATTGTTGCTTTTCACGAAAGTATGGAATGACCTCATGTTTAATGAAGTTTCTCTCGCTTGATAAATCATCTCTTTCAGTTAAGTAAAGCATTTTATAATGATATTCATAGTCCTGTAATGGATATTTTTTTAATAATTCCATTCCTTTATTTATCATGTTTTGCATATTTTCTTGCTGATTTAATCGTTTGTATTCTTTGGCGAGGCAGTAATAGGTTGAGACTAAGCTCTCTGCTTTATCCGTCGGTGTATAGTGTAGGCTTTCTAAATAATATCGAATTGCATCTGTAGCTCTTCCTTGAAGGCTATAAAGGTATCCTATATTGTGATGAATGTTTCCAAGATAGTGATGTAAGTGGGAAAGCTTAGCAATCTTAAGTGCTCGCTCGTAATAGTCTAAGGAGTTTTTAAAATTTTTGATTCTTCCTTCATTAATTCCTAACACAATATAAAGCTTAATTTGTTTCTTATAATCAAGCAGCTTATCAACGATTTCAAGACTTTTAAAGGCAAAGTCCCTCGTGCGATGTGTATGGCAAAGCTTTCCGTGACAGAGGGATAAATGATAATAAACGTCGGCTAATTCAAATTGGAACAAGTCTTTGTTTTTGGGAATTAGCTGGAGTTTTTGCAATGACAAAGTAAGGTGTTGCTCGGATTCAGTTAGCTTGTTCATGTAATAATAAGCACAACCAACAAAATAGTGATAATAAAATAAAAGCTCAGTTGATAAAAAAGCTTGAAACCTGTCCAATTCCTTCATATGTTGAAGAATTGTTTCATATTGATTGGTTATGAGAAAATACTTGATTTGAAATAATTCATATTTCGATGACAAATAGGGGTTTTGGATATGATGGAATTGTTTAGCAATCTCATCATAAGTTGACTTAACAGTTGAGCAATCCCTTTTCATTTTGTCATACCAATCATCAAGTTTCTTCTCAAGCAGCTTTATGTCTTCTTCTACAACCACAGTTGGAGATATCCCCATTCTCTCACATAATAATCTTAAAATTTCATCACTTGGTTCCATATTATTATTTTCTACTTTACTTAAATAAGATGGAGAACAAATACCTCTGCATAATTCTTCTTGGGTGAGTTCAGATTTCATTCGATAGTATTTAATACGACTACCAGTCACCATGACTCCTCCTTTTTCGACTTGAGAAAGTTTGAAAAAAGACCCCATTTATCCAGTAGCCAATTGCGATCACTTTATCAATAGGTAAATGTAAAATCCTGTGGTAATTTAAACATAGATGAGAGAAAACCAAGATTCTTATCAAATGATGAAGTATGAACATCGCTCTCTATCTTTTACTCATACTATTTTATTATCTTTTTTTCTAGGGTTTTTCTGTATAAGGAATTAATCCTGTTTTTCCATGATTTTCTTTATTTTTTCTAGTTCTTTTGTCTCGTTAATGCTGTAAACAAAAAGAAGGAATAAAGAAAAGCAGCTACACAAATTGTCGTTATAGGAGGGATTCCGCTTGGTAAGGGTTGTAATCACTGGTTTAGGAGCAGTTACCCATCTCGGATTCGGACATGAGAGCTTGGCTCAAGGGTTAATGAGCGTTGAAAATCGCAATGCTATGAGATGGATTTCTTCAGAACAACAGGTTGAGCTAACAGGCTATCGGATTGATGATTCGAAGCTTGCAGAGCATCTGGTGCCATTTAAAACACGTAATATGGACCGGTTTGCCAAAATAAATATAGCTGCAGTGCAACTAGCTTTAGAGGATGCGAGTCTCAATGTAGATGAGTTAGAGGAAACAGGCTATATCATGAATACAACATATGGGCCATGGGAATCGACAAATAGATATACGAAGGAGCTTGTCGAAAGTGGGCCTGCCTTTGCAAGTCCGAGATTGTTTCCAAATACAGTCGTTAATTCCGCACAGGGACATGTGTCTATAACATTCAAAATGAAGGGGCCAACCTCAACTATAGCTGGTTTGTCGGCGATTCCTTATGCGGTTAGCCTGCTTACTAAAGGTGAAGCAGAAAGAGTAATCGTCGCAGGAGCAGATGAGTTGAATGAAAACATAATGGAGGCATACAAGGAATTAGGTAGTCCGGTTATTTTTGGTGAAGGTGTTGGTGTTCTTATCTTGGAAACGTTCGAGCATGCAACAAGAAGGGGAGCACAAATATATGCTGAGATTGGAGATTATGCGATAGGCTCTGAACCTACAATGAATCTTTGGTTTGAAGGGGCTGATGCAACAAGCCTTATTTATGAAGAGCTAGTAAGTGAAATTTCCCTAAACCGTGAAAAAGAGAATCTTCTCGTATTGTCATCTACAAATGGATCGCAAATCGTTGACAGGCTTGAAGAGAATGTCATGCAGTCATTGAAACATACATATCCGAAATTAGAGGTTTTTTATCCAAAGCATATTTTAGGTGAAACATTTGGAGCGTCTAGTGTATTAAGCGTTATTAGCGCCATTCACCTGCTTAACAATCATACCGAAATAAATGAAGCATTATTGCTCAACAATGAGATAGGTGGAAATCATATCGCTCTCATTATTAAAAAGTGGAATGATTAAAGGAGACTTTAGGACATGAAGAACGAGAAAAAGGTCGCGATTGTAACCGGAGCATCAAGGGGAATAGGGCAAGCAATTGCTATCGCTCTAGCGAATAAAGGATTTAGCGTAGTCATTAATTATCACAACAGCCATGCAGGTGCTGAAGAAACATTAACAAAAATAAAACAAAATGGCGGAGAAGCGATTTTACATCAAGGCTCTGTAGCTAATGCAGAGGATATGAAGCAAATGGTTGAAAATGCTGTTGAGCATTTCGGGACAGTTGATGTATTAGTCAATAATGCGGGCATTTTAATTCCAAAATATTTGATGATGACAAAGCCTGATGAATGGAATCAAACGATTGAAACGAATTTAACAGGTGCATATTTAGGGATAAAGGCTGTACTAAGACCGATGATTGAAAAGAAACGCGGCAGAATCATCAATATTAGCTCGGTTGCTAGTATAAGTGGGATTGCAGGACAAGCTGCATATGCTGCTAGTAAGTCAGGGTTAAATGGAATTACGAAGGTATTAGCGAAGGAGCTTGCACCTTACAATATTTTAGTGAATTCGATTGCTCCAGGATTTATTGAAACAGATATGACGGGAGATTTTCCTGAAAGAATGCTTGAGGAATATCGTGATTCAATTCCATTAAAACGATTTGGGCGTCCTGAAGAGATTGCGAGCTTTGTTACCTTTCTTTCCTCAGATGAAGCCGAATATGTAACAGGACAAATTTTTGCGATAGATGGCGGCTTATCTGTGTAAATGTTAATCAAGGCAACCGTTTCTACTTTCTATCTGAATAAATGAAACGGATTCCTATATTATATTTTTTCAATATTTAGACTATTTATTTTAGGAGGAGTTTCATATGACAGCTGAAAAAACATTAGAGTACAGAGTAAAGGAATGCATTATTAATCGTTTAGATTTAGAGGTTACACCAGAAGAAATCGTTGATAGTGAACCATTATTTGGTGATGGATTAGGTCTTGATTCATTGGATTCTTTAGAGCTAGTTATTGCGATTGGAAAAGAATTCGATGTAACGATTGGTGATGATGAGTATGAAGTGTTGAATACAATTGAAACAATTTGTGAATTTATTCGTGAGAAAAACAGTCAATTAATTTAAAGCTACCTAAATAAGCTTTTGCTAAAAAAGGCTTGCTGCTATGTTTCGATTACATAGTTAAGTCAGCCTTTTTTGTATGAAGGAAAACAAAAGGGAAATCTTTAGAAAAAAGATTAGGAGAAATAACTGGAGGTGTAAATGGTGAAACGAATTGCAATTACGGGAATTGGTGTGCTTTCTTCAATTGGAAATGGAAAAGATGAGTTTTTACAAGGGTTAATGGAGTGTAAGCTTGGGGCGCGTGATGTTTCATCATTTGATGTTACAGATTACCCTGTAAAAAAAGGTGCGGAAATTCTTCCGGTTGATTTACATGAAGATGAGACCTATCAAGATGAGGTTGTTCAGAAAGGAATTATCGCTGCAGTAGAAGCGGTTAGCGAATCAGGGATACGCAATGTTTATAAGCCAAGAGAAATAGGCGTATCAATTGCGACATCCTTAGGAGGAGTGGGCTCAAGGGAAAAGTATTATCTTTGGCAAAAAGAGCGGGGAATCGTTGATTATCAGCTTCTTCTTAATGTACCGACAGCTTGCTTAGCGGGCTCATTAAGCCGGCATTTTAACTTTAGAGGGCCAAATTCGACGGTTGTTACAGCGTGTGCGGCTGGGGGAAATGCATTAGGAATCGGTGCTGACTTTATTCGGGAAGGAAGAGCAAAGGCGATGCTAGTTGGTGGAGTCGACCCGTTTTCTACAATATCGTTTAGCGGCTTTTCTGTCCTTCGCTCACTTTCACCACAAGTGACAAAACCATTTAATGAGCATCGTGATGGACTGACATTAGGTGAAGCTTCCGCCTTTCTTATCTTTGAAGAAATGGACGCTGCGATAGAAAGAGGAGCAACAATTTATGCGGAGTTTTTAGGATATGGAATTAGCAATGATGCGTATCACATTACATCTCCCGACCCGAATGGTGGAGGGGCGATCCGTTCGATGAACGCTGCATTAAGAGAGGCGAATGTAAGGATAGAAGATGTTTCGTATATTAATGCTCATGGAACTGGAACACCTTATAACGACAAAATGGAAATTAAGGCGATTAAAGAGTTAATTGGTGAAAAAACGGAAACGATTCCGATTAGTTCATCTAAATCACAATTTGGTCACACGTTAGGAACTGCTGGTGCGATCGAGGCGATTGTTTGCACATTGGCGATTAAGCACCAGTTTATTCCGGCAACGATTAATTTTGAAACAAGCATTGATAACAGCTTTGATTTTGTTCCGAACGATATTCGTAAGGGGGAAATTCAGTATGCTTTATCAAATTCGTTCGCATTCGGTGGAAATACGGCATCGATTCTTATTGGAAAGGTAAATGGTGTGTAAAGGATTGGTGTATATGAATTTAGGAGACGGTTTTTCAACGACGGTTACTGTGCAATTTCATGAAGTGGATTCAATGAAAATTGTTCATCATAGTTATTATATTTATTGGATGGAAATCGCGAGGTTTCAATTTGCAAAAGAAATGCTCGGCTTTACCTTTCAAGATTTTGAATCGATGGGAATCTTTTTACCGGTCACGAAGCTTGACTGTAAATATATCCGTTCAGCGTTGTTAGGTCAGAGCATCGTCATTTATTTAAAGCTAGTAGAGCGCGAGGAAGCAATCGCAACATTTATTTATGAAATGAGAGATCAAAAGACGGGTAAAAAGCTATTTGAAGGATGTACAGAGCATGCATTCGTAAATGAATCAGGTAGGCTGCTGCTTCGTTATCCAAATGAGTGGGTACAAGCATTAGAGAAAATTCATAAAAAGCATGCCTCTTACATTGTGTAAAGTGTCAAAAGTGATTGCTGTGCAGTGCTTTTTTGAGCTAGTGGCTACTAAATAAGGTGCTAATGCTTTTCTAAAAACTGGAGGTTTGTATGTTTAATTATGTCATTCAAAATATTCGTAAAAGGAAAGTTCGCACGATTTTAACGATATTGGGGATTTGTGTTTGTATCCAAATGTTTACAGTGATCAATTCAATCATTAATTATACGATTGCTGATTTAGAGGGGGAAATGGCCAAGTATGCTGGCCAAATGTATGTGAAAAACATTAATGCTTCCGCTAGCAGTGGTGTTGAATTCCCGCCAATGAGCAGTACGATTTCAAGCCAAACCGGTGATGACATCTTAAAGGATTTGCAGTCAGATGTAAACCAAGAGCTAAGCACCCCAATTATTTTTAGAGAGATTGCTGGGCCAACAGCACCGAATATGCCATCACAGGCGCTAGCAGTTGGGGTTGAGGCAGGTAAGGAAATGGCATACACGGGTGAAGAGGTTAAGGTAAAGGAAGGTGCTTTAGAACTGAAGGAAGGCGAGCAGCAAGTTGTTCTTGGAGCAACAGCAGCGCAGTTTTATAAGGTTGACAAAGTGGGGGATAAAATTGAAATTTCTGGTCAATCTTTTGAAGTTACAGGTCTTCTAGAGGAGGGGAACCGCGTAACAGATCCAATGGTGCTTGCTCCTATTGACGAGCTGCAACATGTTTTTTCATTGGAAAACACGTATTCTACTTTGCTATTAACAATGAATAAAATCGATGATATTGATAGAGTTTCAGAGCAAATTGAATCAGGTTATCAAGGGGTCGAAGTCATGACTCAAGGGAATATTTCTGAAAATATTAATCAATCGCTTCAAGGAACAAAGATGTTTATGAGTACGATTTTAATAACTGTCATTGTTGTTGCGATCATTGTTATTTTAATTGTTATGACGCTTGCCATTATGGAACGCACGAAGGAAATCGGGGTTATGCGGGCGCTAGGGGCTCAAAAGGCAGATATTACGAAGTTTATTATCTTTGAGGCTCTCTGTATGAGCCTGCTAGGCGGTGTACTCGGTGTATTAGGTGGATATGGTATTCTCCGTTTTATTTTTTCCGCACCGGAATTTATGACGGCTGAAATTGGGATAACATCGTTGGCGATGGCGGTTCTTGTCGGCGTACTATCAAGTTTATATCCAAGCTTAAAGGCAGTAAATATCCAACCACAGGAGGCGCTGCGTTATGAATAACTACTTACTTGAGGCAAACGAATTATCGAAAACGTACAAGATGGGAAAAGTGGATGTACCCGCTTTGAAAAATGTTAGTTTTACGATTGAAAAGGGGTCATTTACAGCAATAATTGGCACATCAGGCTCAGGGAAAAGTACGCTGTTAAATTTGCTCGGAATGATCGACAATCCAACAAGTGGCTCACTATCGTTTAATGGTACACAAATTAGCCAATTGACAAATAAACAACAGACGAAAATGAGAGCAGAGCAAATTGGCTTTATTTTTCAAAGCTTTCATTTAGTCCCTGTAATGAATGTGCTAGACAATGTGGCCCTTCAGTTGTATTTTTCGCGCTCGGATAAGAAGCGAAGAAAAGAGGCTGCTATTCATGCTTTACAAAGTGTAGGGCTAGGATCTCATCTACATCATTACCCTGCGGATTTATCGGGTGGTCAAAGGCAACGGGTATCGATTGCCCGTGCAATTGCCAAAAATCCAGAGGTCATTCTTGCTGATGAACCGACAGGAAGTCTTGATAGTAAATCAGGTGCTGAAGTAATTGACATATTTAAACAATTACATAAGCAGGGAAAAACGATCATTATTGTCACACATGATCTAGAAATTGCCTCAATCGCAAATCAGCAGCTCATTTTACGAGACGGTGAGCTCAAGGAGACGAGAACAAGCAAAATCCAGGAGCTTAGACAATATTACTATAGCAGCTAACGGGAGGAGGAAGTGATATGAAAACTGTACAAGTTGGGATCATTGGCTGTGGTGCAATTGCAAAAATCCGTCATCTTCCTGAATGTAAGGAACATGAGAATGTAACGATTTATGGTGTTTGTGATGTAAATGAAGAGCGGGTGCAACGATTTGCTAGAGCATATAAAACAAAAGCATTTACTGATTATCATGAAATGTTAGCAAGTCCTGAGTTAGATGCTGTCATTATTTGTTTACCACACCATCTGCATGCAAAGGTAGCTATTGATGCTGCAAATGCCGGAAAGCATATTTTAGTTGAAAAGCCGATTGCTACAAACGTAGAAGATGCCCGAGAAATGGTCAAGACTGCAGAGGAAAATCGTGTAAATTTAATGGTTGCTCATAATCAGCGATTTGTTCCCTCACATGTTAAAGCAAAGGAATGGTTAGACAGAGGTGAGTTAGGAAAGGTCTACTCCTTTCAATCAACCTTTGGTCATAACGGCCCGGAAAATTGGAGTATCGATGGGGAGAAATCCTTTTATATGCTTTCAAAGGAGGAGGGCTTTGGTGTTTTAGGTGACCTGGCTATTCATAAAGTCGATTTACTTCATTTCCTTCTCGGTGTTGAAGTGAGTGAGGCACATGTAATAACAGGATCAATTGCTAAGGATAATAGTCTGTTTGAGGATAACGCACTTCTCTCCATGAAAATGGATAATGGAGTAATTGGTTCAGTAACCGCAAGCTGGAGCTATGTTCACCCCGATTTTTCGACAGTGATTCATTGTGAAAAGGGGACGATTCATATTGAAAATGACCCAACATATCCACTTATCATCAAATTTTCCGATGGAACAGCACTCAACTATGATATTCCATCATTGCTTTCCTATGAAAAACAGCTTCCAGGAAGAAGCCAGGTCGTTTCCTCTTTTATAGATAGCATTGTTCAGCATAAAGCTCCACCTGTAACAGGAAACGATGGTTTACGGGCATTAAAGGTTGTTTTAGAGGCTATGAAGAAAAGTGAAAGCATTCTGACATGAAAAAATCGGGCATTTCTTTAATTAAGAAAAGAGAAAAGAAAGAGCTTATTATTTAACAAAAAGTTAAAATCCGTTCAATAAAAAGAAGAAAGAAGGTAGGTTTCGGATGAGTAAGTTAATAGAGTTTGAGACACATCGTTTAGGATTGAACTGCGGTTCGGCACCTATCCGAGATATGCTTGAATATAATGGCTTTATGTTTACGGAGCCTATGTGTTTTGGCTTAGGCAGTGGCTTGCATTTCGTTTACCATCATGGCGGAGAAGAGGTTGTTGATAGACAATATCGTGCACCGCTAACGGTAATTACAGGACGAACGGAAACTCCTTTTGTTGAGCTATGCAGTGTTCTAGGTATTAAAATCACCTTGAAAAGAACACATGATAAAGAGATTGCTTGGAAAACTGTAAAGGAATTAATCGATCGTGATATTCCTGTTGCATGTGATATTGATGTTTCAAAAATTCACGATACAAATCCGATTGCCGAGCAATTTGGCTATTCAATGGGAGGACATAAGGCAATATTAATTGGTTATAACGAGGAAAGAAATGAAGCGGTTATCGTTGAAAATGTTATCGAAGAGCCTGTAACAATTCCGTTAGATGCGTTTCATATGATTAGAGCCTCTGCCGATTTATATCCTTCTGAAAATGAATGGTTCTATATTGATCCACCGCAGCAAATTCAGGATATCTCTGTTGCGATTAAAATGGCTATTCGAAAGAATGTCCAATTAATGAAATATCCGGCGTTTTCCTTATATGGGACAGACAAGGAGTGGAGTGGGCTTCCAGGACTGCGAGTTTGGCATGAGGAAATTATGAAGTGGCCAAGTATTTTAGAAAAAGATCGTTTAGAGCTTAGTATTTTCACAGCTTTTATTCAAAATAGCATTTCAGGCGGCGGGTTATTTCGGAAAATGTATGCTCGATTTTTACGAGAAGCAGATGATCATTTAAATGAACCACAATTAGTACAAGCATCAAATATGTATCGCAAGCTTGCTAAAAAGTGGGATGCTCTTATCAATATGATGATGAACGGCTATCATGCGAAGGAATACAGTGTCTTTTCCTCATTAGAATTCAAATTGTTAACAGATGAAATTTTAATAATGGAAAATGAAGCGATTCAGCTATTAGATGAGGTATCGAAAAAGTGGTTTTCATAACAAATGATCGAGTTCACCATGAAAAAGGCTGTCATCCACAGCTAAGTCTATTAAAGACATTATTCCTATTTCAGCAACAGCAGTTTGGCAAGCTGACTAAGCTATCAATTTCCGAAGCTTTTCTATTTAGCATCTCATCTGGACCTGGATTTATATATAAGGCAGTAGGGGAAGATAGAATCGTAGTTGCAACCCACTCTTTAAATAGTTTACAAGATTTAGCGACAAGTACGGGTACGTGGATTAACCGTCGATTCTCAGCGACAGGAGAGCAGGCACTAATTGAAATGGCAGACTATTTATCTGTTTGGAAAGCACCGGTTTTAGTAACTGTACCGCAAAGTCTTTTCCCGAGTAGTTATCGTTTTACAGAGGAGATATTTTATGAAGATATTGAGCCTGTTACGAAATGCTTGGTGACTCATATCAATGAGTGCGACGTAGAATGTAGGATTCATAGTGAAAACGAAGCTATTGTCGTGGACAGGAGTAAATTTCTTGAAGCAATAAACAGGTATCGTAATCGTTGGGTTGATCTCATTTTTCCGAGTAAAGATATCTCGCTTAATTGGATTTATAAGCATTCATTAAGCAGGCAAATTCATCGTGTTGAAGCAGGGTGGCAATCCTTTGGTACGCCAAAGCAAAATATGGAACAGTTCTTTCACGATTTTGCTAAAGATCCAAACGCTAAATCGTGGCACGATGTATTTTCCTATGCAAGCTCTTTAGCTGATGACTTTGGACGAGCATGGTATGCAGCCTTTTTAAGGGAGGCTAGTAATCAGCTTGAAAGCCGAGCTATTGAAGAAGCAGCTTCTATATATGAAAGGCTATCCCTTCAGTGGAGGCTTTGCCTAAATGAGATGAGAAAGGGTCGATTTCCTCAAGAAGTGACGGAACAGATTTTATCATTAGAAGAGGAAGTGACCATGCTGCTAAAAGAGAGCATGAAAAGAAAGGAGGAAGAGCAGCTTGTCTACAACATATCCTCCTCCGTATAAGCATGATAGAGGCATACATTGTATAACAACGGCAATGACCAATATTCTTCATCATAAAGGCATTGAGATTTCCGAAGAGCTTTGCTTCGGTATTGGGAGCGGACTCGGCTTTACGTACACAAGAGGCAGGAAATTAGAGCAATTTCTTGTTTTTGGCCGCAGTGATGACCTTGAGCTTAACCTTTGTGAAATGTTAGGGATTTCCGCAAGACTTTGTCAGCATCCTAATAGCGATGTTGCCTTAGATAAGGTGTTGAAGCGTTTTTCGGAAAATCAACCAGTGATTGTTGATTTAGATATTAGTAAGCTACCATATTTAACTCAAGCATTAATGTGGCCTGAGACATCGTCACACGGCGGGCATAAAGCGGTATTTGGCGGGTATGATCAAGCATCAGATGAAATTATCCTATACGAGTATTTATGGGTCGAGCCAAAGCGGATGAAAAGGGAAGCATTTTATCAAGCTTGGAACTCATTTAATGGGCTAGCACCTGCGTGTAATTTATGGTATGAATTTGAGTTTCCTATATCCATTTTTCCACTTGAAGAAGCGATTAAAAAGGGTATAGAAATGAATGTCTTTCGCATGCTTTCGCCATGGAACAAATTTCACGGTGTATCTGGATTAAAAGCATTTTTAAGAGAATCGCCAAATTGGCACTATCTTTTTAATGAGGAAGCAAGAGTAAAGCTGGCATATGCTTCCTATATTTCGTTAGAGATCGGTGGGACAGGGAAAGGTGCCTTCCGGAAAATGTTTAGTCGGTTTCTTAAGAAGGCTGCATATTTGCTCCATGATGATAGGCTTAACTTGCTATCAAAGGAGTATTTAGTTTTAGCATCACTGTGGTCAGAGC
Source organism: Metabacillus sp. 22489 (assembly GCF_052044855.1). Lineage (NCBI taxonomy): Bacteria > Bacillati > Bacillota > Bacilli > Caryophanales > Bacillaceae > Metabacillus > Metabacillus sp. 22489. The sequence continues at coordinate 178,805 of NZ_JBQENT010000002.1, read as the reverse complement.
TAGCGAATTTATTACATGAGGGAAGTCACGATCCAATAAAAGGGCTATTCTCAGGGAATGAGGCAAACGAAAGATTAACGAACGAAATTTATGAGAAGGAAATTCGGGCAATAACAAGATTAAAAGAGATAACGGATATGTGGAGATAAGGAGCTTGAAAATCGATGGTGATGTTAAGTGTAAAAAATATCTCTAAGGCCTATGCGTCGAAACAAGTTGTTGATCACGTTTCATTCGATATTAAAAAGGGTGAGATTTTTGGTTTTTTAGGGCCAAATGGTGCGGGGAAATCAACAACGATCGAAATCATTGCTGGTCTTAAAAAAAAGACTGGTGGCGTCGTGACGATTAACGGGAAAGAAATGACGGACAAGGATCGCTACAATTATTTAGGAGTCCAGCTACAGCAAGCAGAGCTGTACGGGAATTTAACTGTAAAGGAAACGCTGAATTTATTTTTATCATTTCATAATCGAAAGGCATTTATTGATGAGCATATCCACTTAACAAAATTGGAGGCTTTTTTAAATCAAAAGGTAAAAAGTCTATCAGGGGGACAAAAACAACGTTTGTCACTAAGCCTTTCATTAGCAAACGACCCCGAGATTTTAATTTTGGATGAACCAACCGTAGGCTTAGATCCTCAATCAAGACGATTATTATGGGATATTATTCTCAGTTTAAAGCAAAAGGGAAAAACGATTTTGTTAACGACTCATTTCATGGATGAAGCACAAAGATTATGTGATCGCGTGGCGATTATGAATGAAGGAAAGCTTCTTTTTGTTGATACAGTTGATCATTTATTAAACCAGATTGATAAACGATTTTCGATCGTTATTGAAACAACTCCTGATATTTATCCATTTCTGAATGTTGAACATTTAAGTGCAATCATTGTTAGGGATGATGAAAATGTCGTGATTAAGACGGATGAAATCGATGAAGCATTTCAAAAAGTGATGAAGCAAATTGAGGAAAACGAGCTTGAACTGAAATCAATCGTCATAAAAGAAGCAAATTTAGAGGATCTTTTCATCCAATTAACAGGTAAGGAGTTAAGAGAATGAAAAGTGTATTTGCACTTACTAAAGCGTATATTTCGTTACTAGTTAAGGATAAAATGACATTATTTTGGTTTCTCGCATTTCCACTTTTATTCGTCCTGCTGTTTGGCTATGTTGTGCCTAACGTTGGAAACCAACACGATATGGTGATTTTAGCCGAGGGAGAAAATTCAAAGCTGTTAACGGATCAACTTATGACCTTTCCGCGAACAATGATCGATGAGGATATGACGCTCAATAAAGGGAAGACGGAGCTAGAAAATGGCAATATCTCAATATTGGTATTTATCACAGAGGAAAGAGTCGATTTTCACTACTTGAAAGAGGAAGAAAAATGGGTGAAAAACATTCAACAAGCAATTACGCCAAATATCGGTCCGCGAATAATAGATTCTGTTACATATGAGGGAGTCCATAAAATAGAGCCAATCGATTTTATTATGCCTGGGATGATCGGACTGACGATTATGCAAATTGGTCTATTCGGTGGTACTTCATTGCTCGAGGATCGAAGCAAGCAAATTTTGCGGAGGCTTAAAATTAGTGGAATTAAGCCGTGGCAAGTCATTTTAAGCCACATTTTAAGTCGATTAGTCATGGTGCTTTTCTCAACTCTAGTTCTAATCGTATTTGGAAGGGTTATTTTAGGTGTTCCGTTACAATTTGAGTTTTGGTATACCCAGTTTCTATTCATTATATTAGGTGGGTTTGTTTTTTTAAGCTTAGGCTTGCTTATTGCGAGTATTTTAAAATCTCCTGAGGCAGGAAACATCCTTTCGCAATCAGTGAATTTTTTAATGGCATTTATATGTGGAATCTTTATCCCGTTAACAATTTTGCCTGAGACTGTTCAAAGCATCGTTTCCTTTTTACCTTTAACACCGTTAGTTGAAATGCTCCGCAGCCTATTTTTAGGAGCTGCCATCGAGCCAGTTACTTTGATGATGTCTAGCTTAATTTTGCTGTTTTGGGGTTTTGCGAGCTTTATATTGGGTAGTTTACTCTTCAAATGGGAGTGATTTCGTTGTTAAGCATTGTGATTCCAACGTATAACCAGAGAGAAAGATTAGAGGAAGCGCTAGGTGCATTAGCTAAGCAATCATGCTTAAGAGACACAACTGTTTATGTTGTGAATGATGGTTCTACAGATGGGACAAGGTTATTTTTGGAGCAGCTTGACTATGACTGGTTGAAGGTTATTCACCAAGCAAATAGGGGAAGAAGCGCTGCGAGAAATACAGGGATGCAGCAGGCTCGTTCAAAATATGTGCTCTTTTTAGATGATGATATGGTCGTCCTTCCTCGTTTTATCGAGCACCATTTAGCTGCACAGCAGGAGCAAGAAGGTATTTATATAGGTGAAATCTTAAATATTTCTAGTGATAAAGTAGAGAGATTTATTGCAGAAAAGCATGCTGGTGCTGACTTTGCTACATTAGCGAATTTCCAGGAGGAGGACTTGCTCGTTAATCTCGGACGATATTTTTATGAATGGAGCAACAAGCAAGCTGCATTGTCTTGGGTATGTATGGTTGCAGCGAATGTTTCCTTTCCGATCTCAATGTTTAAACAAGTGAATGGCTTTGATGAACGGTTTAAAGGCTGGGGTGTCGAGGATCATGAGCTCGCGTTTCGGTTTCATCAAGCAGGTGGTAAATTCCGCTATTTAGATGAAGCGAAAGCCTTTCATCTTGATCACCGAAAGCAAATCAATCGTCCCCAACTACTTGAAAATGTTTTGTATTTTTATAAAAAATCAGCATTTGAACGGGAAGTTAAAGCTTATGTTGATTATGTAACAGGGAAAATTTCAATGTCTGATTTATATCGGATTGTCATGAAACAAGAGCCAACATGTACTGAACAAGAGATTTATTTTCGCCCAAATGCTCATTTAACGAAAAAGGAAAGTAAGGAAGTTGTCTATGCAACGAATTCTTGAAGCGTTTAGTGATACACATAAACGGCCACAGCTGATGAAAATCACAACAGGGAAGCGGGTGCTAGTTCTGGCCCCACATCCAGATGATGAGATTATTGGACCAGGTGGAACGATCGTAAAGCATATTGAAGTTGGAAATCCGGTGCATATCGTCTTTATAACTGACGGAAGTAAAGGGAGATCAAGGGAGCAAACGATCGAGGAAATTGTTGAGATTAGAATGATGGAGGCAGCTACAGTTTGCGAGCAGCTAGGAGCTACCTATTCTTTTCTTGGCTGTAAGGATGGAGATTATATACCAGAAGAAACGAAACGTCGTCAATTAATAGACATAATGGAAGAATTTCAGCCAACAGATGTCTTTATTCCTCATTCCCATGACACCCATCGCGATCATTTTATGACGAATCTATTGTTTTTTGCCTGTATAAAAGAAAATGGCAATGCCGAACGAATGATTTGGGAATATGAGGTGTGGGCACCATTACGACCAAATACGGTTGTAAATATAACGAAGCAGTTTCATAGAAAACAAGAATTGCTATCATTTTATGAATCGCAATTAAAGCTAATCTCCTATCAGGAAATTATGGCAGGATTAAATATGTACCGAGTTTCTTCAATCCCGATTCGTGGGATTACCCATATGGAAGCCTTTCACCGTTCAGATGAGCAAAGATATGTGGAAAAACTAACAAGGCAAATCACTAATGAACAAATCGAGGTTTAGTATAAAGGAGAGTTACTGTGGATATTAAAGAGATCATGACCAAGCTGAATCATCGTTATCCGTTTTTACTTGTTGATCGGATCGTCGAAAGAGAGCCTGATAAATGGATAAAGGGCTATAAAAACATTACGTTTAATGAGCCTTATTTTAACGGTCACTTTCCTGAAAATCCAATATTTCCAGGGGTATTAATTATTGAAGCGATGGCGCAAATTGGTGGACTGATGTTTTCCGAAAAGGAAAAGGGCTTCTTAGTAGGAGTTGATAAGACAAAATTTATCCATTTTGTAAGACCAGGGGATCAGCTTGTTACAGAGGCGACAAAAATAAAAGAATTTGGTCAATATGCAAAGGTTGAAGTTAAAGGAAGCGTTGATGGCAAAGTAGTTGCAAAGGCAGAGGTAACCTATTACTTCGAAAATGTGGAGGAGTAATATGATTCAAGGAATTGGGCTCGATATCGTTGAAACTTCACGAATCGAAAGGCTGCTTGAAAGGTATCATCATCAATTTATTAAGCTGATTCTCACAGAAAAGGAAACAGCTATTTTCTCACACATTAAAAATCAGCAAAGAAGGGTAGAGTGGCTAGCTGGGAGATTTTCTGCAAAAGAGGCGATCAGTAAAGCGATTGGCACCGGGATACAAAAAAGGTTAACGTTAAAGGATATTGAGGTAATCCCGATGGAAAACGGCCAGCCACGTGCTTTCATCTATGGAAAATATCATGAGAAAATTCATCTTTCCATTACCCATACGAAAGCTTTAGCAGCAACCTATTGCATATTAGAGAGGGAATAAGTATAGTGAAAGGCTGTTTTAAAGGGGTCTGACCCTTAGAAACAGCCTTTTCATTAGCAGTTTAAGATTTTGATAGCTTCCATGCAGGAATAAGAGAATGAAACCGGAAAAGTCTGCTTGCGACAACATGAATGACGACATAAATCAATAATGTTAGAGCATAGGTGATGAACCATTGCATGAAAGACTCGTTTAAGAATAGGAACAATAGGCCCATTCCTACAGGGAAAGGGGTTAAAATGATTAGCCACATAGGTGAATTAAGCTTTTCAACGACTGCTCCTAAAGTGACGACACACGCCCCGATGATAATCGCATGCCAAATTGATAATCCTTTTGTTAAAAAGATATCGCCTAAAAAATATGAAAGACTTGTAAGCAATACTGCAGTAATAAAACTACTATAATACTTCAATCTTTAGTTTCACTCCCTATTAAATGTAATCCATCTATCTATATCATACCATTGTCATTTTATGATATGAATGGAAAAACAGTCATAATTTTCAACTTTTTCTTTGTAAAGTGTCAGGGTGGACAACTTATTAGATAAGAAGGTATGCTTATTTTATGTTAGAGATGATGAAAGGCTTACATAAAATTGTGAAAAATATCACAAATTTAATGATAAAAAGATTTTATACTATATGTATGTGATAACGGGTTTTTTAAGAAGTCTCCTTTTCTAAACGATTGTTGTTTTAAGAGAGTAAGTCGAGATGCGTAGGATATGGCTGCACAAGGAATCACCAATACGACTACTAATCAAAGGCAACAAGCTTACGAAAGAGCTTAAAGAATGAACATTTGTTATGAAATGGCTAAATTAGAGGTGTATGCTATGAAAACAGTCTTAGTAATAGGTGGAGGTATAACTGGCTTATCAGCGATGTATGAGCTGCAAAAGTGGAAAACGGAAAATGAATCAGATGTTCAATTGGTTTTAGTGGAAGCAGCAGACCATCTTGGTGGGAAAATTCGCACTGAAAAGAAAGGCGAGTTTATTATGGAAACGGGAGCAGATTCAATTGTATCTCGGAAGGTGAATGATTCTTTTTTAGATGAACTTGGCTTGCAAAATGAGATTGTATACAATGCAACAGGAAGCTCGTTCATCTTTACTGATGGTGAGATCAAACCGATTCCGTCTGATTCTGTTTTTGGGATACCGGCAAGTATTGAATCACTTGCTTCTAGTACGTTAGTATCTGCAGAAGGAAAGGTAGAAGCTTTAAAGGACTTTTATACGAAAAATGAGTCATTTACAGAAAATGATTCAATCGGTGATTTTCTTGAATATTTTCTTGGACATGAGATAGTCGAAAAGCAAATTGCTCCTGTACTATCTGGTGTCTACTCAGGGTCCTTACATGATTTAACGATTGCTTCCACCCTTCCGTATGTATTGCAGTATAAAAACAATTATGGAAGTATTATAAAAGGGTTTGAAGCAAATAAGGAAAAATTTCAAAGCAATGGGGAAAAGAAATTTCTATCCTTCAAGGATGGCTTAAGCACATTAATTGATACAATGGAGACTAAGCTTGTTGATGTTGATGTACATACAAGCTGGCAGGCAAAGAGCTTGGAGAAAATCAATGATCGCTATAAAATTGTATCTTCACAGGGCAAAGTCATTGAGGCAGATTACGTCGTGCTAAGCATTCCTCACCATGCTGCAGAGCAACTGTTAAATGATAAGCAATTAACAGAGCATTTTGCTAACTTGAAAACAAGCTCACTAATTAGTGTATACCTTGGATTTCAGCTGCCTGATAGCCTGCTTCCTAAAGAGGGAACTGGGTTTATTACGGCTAACGATAGTGAATTATCCTGCAATGCTTGTACATGGACAAGTAAAAAATGGTCACATACATCGAAAAATCATCATTTACTTGTAAGGCTCTTTTATAAAAGCAGTCATCGCTCCTTTGCTGCTATTCAGAAGATGAGTGAGCAAGAGCTAGTTGAAGTAGCACTTGCTGATGTGAAAAAAGCAATGCAGCTAACAGCCTATCCTGTTGAAAGCATTGTAACGAATTGGTCTAATAATATGCCGACTTATCAAATTACACATCCTCAAACAGTTCAAGCGTTGGAGCAAAAGTTAAGCGAAGCATATTCTGGGCTAATGCTAGCAGGCTGTTCCTATTATGGAGTCGGCATCCCAGACTGTATTGAAAATGGCGTTCAAACTGCCAATAGAATCATTGAACGATTATAATTTGTTATAAAAAAGTAAAGCTATTTGGTATGGGGAGACCTATGCTCAAATAGCTTTTTTATATTTATGAATATTATTGCTTCCTTGCGTAAATGCCTAAAGCAGAAATCTACAATCGGGTCTAACGGAGGGTTACAGAAAAAAGGTGTGAAGTTCCGAAAATGAAGTATATATGGTAAAATAATAACTTTATATAGATATTTCTATAATGTCGAGAATACAATTAGAGATAAGAGGTGTTGCGAATGAAAATTATTGAAGCGATTATTAATGGAACAAACACGTTATTATGGTCATATGTTTTAATAATTATGTTAATCGGTATCGGTCTTTATTTTACGTTTCGTACTAAATTTGTTCAGTTTCGGATGATTCCGGAAATGTTTCGCTTGTTAGGCGAAGGGGTAAACGCTGATAAAAAGGGAATATCATCGTTTCAGGCATTTTGTATTAGTACTGCCTCACGTGTAGGGACAGGAAATCTTGCCGGTGTTGCAATTGCAATTACGACAGGTGGTCCTGGGGCTGTGTTTTGGATGTGGTTGATCGCCTTAATAGGATCAGCCTCTGCATTTATCGAAAGCACATTGGCACAAATTTACAAGGTTAAAGATGGAGATACGTTCCGTGGTGGACCAGCCTATTATATGGAAAGAGCGTTAAATGCACGGTGGATGGGTATTGTTTTTGCGGTATTAATTTCCTTAACTTTTGGTTTAGCATTTAATTCTGTTCAAGCCAATACAATTACGAGTGCATTAAATGAGTCATTTGGGATAAATAAAGTTTTAATTGCTGTTGTCCTTTCAGTTATTACAGCGATTATCATTTTCGGGGGATTAAAAAGCGTTGCAAAGGTATCTGAAGTGATTGTACCTGTCATGGCTGGCGGTTATATTATCATTGCCCTCTTTATTATGATTGTAAATATTACAGAGCTTCCAAGTGTTATAGCTCTTATTTTTAAGAGTGCCTTTGGTCTAAGTGAAGTTGCTGGAGGAGCTTTAGGGGCAGCGATGATGAATGGGATTAAACGCGGCTTATTTTCAAATGAAGCTGGAATGGGTAGTGCGCCAAATGCAGCTGCAACAGCAGATGTTACACACCCCGTTAAACAAGGCTTAATCCAATCATTTGGTGTTTTTGTTGATACGTTATTAATTTGTAGCTCAACAGCATTTATCATTTTGTTTTCAGGACTATACACGTCAAAGGAAAGCGATGGAATTGTCTTGACACAAAATGCATTAGATCAATTATTAGGTTCATGGGGCGGCATTTTCTTAGCGATCATCGTCCTATTGTTCTGCTTTAGTTCTGTCGTTGGAAACTATTACTATGGTGAAACAAATATTGATTTTATTAGTACTAATAAACTTTGGTTGAATATTTATCGAATTGCCGTCGTTGCAATGGTTGCATTCGGCTCACTTGCTTCTTTAAGCTTTGTTTGGAGCCTAGCTGATTTAATGATGGGACTAATGGCAATTATTAATATGATTGCGATTGTGCTATTAGGCCATATTGCGATAAAAGCGCTAAACGATTATATCAAGCAAAAAAAGAACGGAAAGAATCCAGTATTCCATGTATCAAATATTAAAGGCTTAAAAAATGTTGAAGCATGGGGCAGCTTGTCAGATAAAGAAAATCTTGATAGCAAATAAATTTTTTGTGAAAAATTCCTTAGCTCTTATATGGGCTAAGGTTTTTTTTAAAAACAGATGCTCATATCTTCTCCTTATACATAAAGGAGTCTTAATAGTTATAAATGATAGGGATTTGTATTTTGTAATAGCTATTAAAATGAAGACAATCTTGATGAGGAGCTAAATGTAAGGTCTTAATCTAGATTTTATCCATTAACTGCAGCTTTATTGTAATAGCCGATCAGCTGTGTTTCAAGAATAAGCTTGTCCAATTCCTCGCTATATTTTATCGTTTCTGGATTTGTAAACCCCTTTGTTTCTGCGGTGACAACCATCAATTTACGAACGAGATTAATTTTATATGATAAATCAGAGTTAATATTTGTATTCATTTTTTAATTCTCCTGTAAAAGATATTAACTAATATTTATATTATTAATGATTTTATTAATTTTTGAAATGGTTTCGACAATTGTTCTATGCAATAGACAAAAAAATAATTTTTCCTACATATTTCCACATATGGACTAATTTTTCCTTCTTTTGCACATATTAAGTTTTGAGAAAAACGTATTGAAATTTATAAAAGTAGGATGATGAGGTTGAGAGCATTCATATTTATACTACTGTTTTTATGTACATCAACACTTACTTCGGTCGGAGATATCTATATCTATAAAAGTTACTTACTAACAGAATACCTCCATTTAATTTCAATTGATAAAGGGACAAATGAATGGATGGTAACTTCATTTTTACTATTCGGATTGCTATTTGCAGTTGTTTCAGATGTAAAGGAAAAGATTAAAAAGAATAGGAAACAATCGTAAGATGAATGAAAATGTAGAAAAAATATCGATTTGGCAGTTATATATATTAATTATCGGTTTTCAGGTTGGAAGTGCTGTTTTAGTTGGGATCGGTAATGAAGCAAAGGGTGATGCCTGGATAGCGGTCATCATTGGAACCATTATAGGAGTGGCAATTATTTTGTTTTATTTGTTTATATTGAAAAAGCTACCAGGCAAAAATCTATTTGAAATCATCCTTTTTTGCTTTGGTAAATGGATAGGTAAGCCGCTCATCTTCCTTTATGTCATCTACTTCTTGTATTTATCAGCAAGGGTATTAAGAGATTTTGATGAATTGATTGTCTCCTCTATTTTTGAATTTACACCAATTGAGTTTATCTCAATCACAATGATTTTAACGATTGTTTATATTCTTCACCAAGGTGTTGAAGTATTAGGACGAACGAGTGAAGTGTTTTTCCCATATGTGCTCACATTTATTGTGTTTATCGGGCTATTTTTATTATTATCAGGTGAAATGGATTTCCATAATTTACAGCCAGTGTTAGGGGATGGATTTAAGCCTGTTATGAATGCAATCTTTCCAGGGATCATCATCTTTCCTTTTGGTGAATCGATAGCTTTTATGTGTATTTTTTCAAAGGTGATAACAAATGAAAAAGTGACCTCAGCAAGTATCATTGCAGTCCTAACAAGTGGATTTTTATTAACATATAGTGCGATCATTCAAATTGCAACTTTAGGTGTGAATTTAAAGGAGCGGACAAATTTCCCATTGCTTAATGCCGCACGGGAAATATCGCTATTAGACTTTATTGAGCGAGTAGACATCTTAATCGTCTTTACGATTATGTTCGGAGTAATTGTAAAGGTCAGTATCTTTTTTTATTGCGGATTGAAGGGGATTGAGGCGTTAACAAATAAAACGCATCGTTCATTTACCCTTCCGTTAGGAGCGATTATTGCTTTTTTATCAATTGAAATCGCTAGTAGCTATCGGGAACATATCATCGAAGGTTTAAAGTTTGTTCCATTATATATCCATCTTCCGTTACAATTTGGAATCCCGTTGTTTATTCTTCCTTTTTTACTTTGGAAGGCGAAGAAAAAACAGAAGAAGGAGTCTAACCAATGAGCATTTTATCAGCATTGTTTCAAAGGAGAAAAAACAAATATAGCAATAGAACTGCAGAAAAAGAGCTTTTTGATAAGGAAAATATCCCCAAAAAATATGATTCTGCTCTAGAAAAGAATATAAAAAGCTTAGAAAATGTTTTTCATCAAACAGTAGATTTTAAAAAAGTTCCTTTGAAAATTGGCCACCAAGATGCTTATCTATGCTATTTAACGACTACATTAAGTAAAAATGATTTAAATTCGCAAATACTTGAGCCATTAAGAGATGCCTATAAAAGAGATGTAGAAGTTAAAAGTATAGAAAGTATTAGAGAGACTTTTTTTCCGGCTGTTTCCTATGAATATGTGGATTCATTAAGCCAGGTCATTTGGGAAATGTTAAATGGTTCCGCGATATTAATGATAGATAAATGTAAGCGAGCATTGGCGCTAAATATTGGAGGAACGGAAAAGCGGTCCATTACGGAACCGAGTACACAGACGATCGTTCGTGGACCGAAAGATAGCTTTGTTGAAGATATGCAAGTAAATATGGGGCTAGTGAGAAAAAGGATCAAAAATCCCCGGTTAGTCTTTGAGGAATTTGTTGTTGGAAATGATTCAAATACGAAGCTTGCACTTTGTTATATGAAGGAGATTGTAAATGAAGATATTTTATCAGAGCTAAGAAGTCGGATAAAAAAAATTGAGGCATCAGCACTATTAGATACTGGGAATATCGAGGAGCTAATAACAGATTCAAGCTACACTTTTTTTCCGCTTTTATTTAACACTGAGCGGCCTGATAGTACGAGTGGAAATATTCTTGAAGGGAAAATTGCAATCTTTCTTGAAGGGACACCATTTGTTTTAATTGCTCCAGCGGTATTTACGGATTTTTTTCAATCATCAGAGGATTATTATCAGCCTTACTTTCTAACAACTTTTATTCGAGTGATTCGCTATGTATCCTTTATGATTACGTTAACTTTACCTTCTTTATATGTAGCGATCGTTACGTATCACCAGGAGCTGATCCCAACAACACTTCTAATTAATATACAATCACAACGGGAAAGTGTGCCGTTTCCTGCCGTTATTGAATTGTTAATTATGGAGTTTACATTTGAGGTTTTGCGAGAGGCTGGAATTAGGATGCCTCGAGTTGTTGGACAAACGCTATCGATTGTAGGGGCATTAGTTATCGGACAAGCGGCTGTTGAAGCTGGATTAGTGTCAAATGTATTAGTTATTGTTGTTGCATTTTCTGCAATTGCAAGCTTTGTATCACCTGTCTTTAACTTTTCGATTGCAGCAAGATTAATCCGCTTTATTTTAATTCTCATGGCATCCATCATGGGGTTATACGGAATCCTTTTGACCCTTGTCGTCATGGTAACTCATCTCGTTGGCTTACGGTCATTTGGCGTTCCTTATTTAACACCTGTTGCTCCTTTTAAATTAAAGGATCAGAAGGATGTATTTGCTCGATTTCCATTTTGGACGAACACGACACGACCGTCCTATTTAAGAACTGCAGCACCGGTTAAAATGAAAAATCAATCACAGCCAAAGCCTCCTAGTCCAAATAAAGGGGATGAAAACAATGGATAAAAGGATCATTATTATCTTTTTATGTATGATTGTTTTTCTAACAGGTTGCTGGGATAGACGTGAGTTAAATGATATATCGATCGTGACAGGGATTGCGGTCGATCCGGGCGAAAAGAAAAAATATAAATTAACTGTTGAAGTCGCAAATGCAGCAGAGTTCGGAAAACAGAGTGCACAAGGAGATGCCCCGGTTATTACTTATTCTCTTGAAGGGGATTCCATTGCCGAGCTGACAAATAAAATGAATATCGGGTTAACGAAGCAGCTTGTTTATTCCCATACGAGGGTTCTATTTATCAATGAAGAAATTGCTAAAAAAGGATTGCTCGGTTTTTTAGACTTCCTTGAAAGAAGTGGACAATTTCGCAATGATTTTAGAATCATTATTACAAAAGGAGATCAGGCTGCAGATTTTACGAGAATCGTATATCCGATCCAAAAAAGTCCATCCTTAATACTGCATCAACAAACAGAATCAATGCAAAGGGAATGGGGCGGTGACCCTTCTGTTAAACTAACTGATTTTATTTCCTCAATTATATCAAAAGGTCGGAACCCGGTTGCGATTATTGTTAAACTAAAGGGGGATGTTGATAAAGGGAAAAAAACAGAAAACAACAAATCATTAGATCCGGAAGCACTTGTCTATATCGATGGACTTGCTGTTTTTAATAAGGATAAAATGGTCGGTTCACTTACAGTTACCGATACAAGAAACTACTTTTGGACGCAAAGACTACAACAAACAAGTATAGCTGTTCCTTGTAATGAGAAGAAGAAAGAAGATGAAACGTTCTTAGATCTTCGAATTATCCGAACGAAAACGAACATAAAGACGACATATAAGCATAATATGCCTAAGCTTCATGTCGATATATACGGAGAAGCAAATATTCAAGGAAATGAATGTACGAGAGATTTAACAAATTTGGATGTTTATAAGGATTATGAAAAAAACTTGAACAAGCAAGTAAAAAAAGGAATAACTGATTCCATAAAGAAAGTTCAAGAAGACTTTGGCAGTGATATTTATGGATTCGGCGATCGATTAAATCAAACAAATCCAAAAAAGTTTAAGGAAGTAAAAGCTGATTGGGATAAAGAATTTGCAAGAGCAGATTTGGATGTACACGTTAATATTACTCTGCTTCGTGGAGGCTTTAGAAATAAAAGCTTTAAAACAGATTTAAAAAGGGGGGAATAATTAAGTCGTCACGCCACCTGATAAGGTGTTACGCCAAATTTAATTATTCCCAAAATCCCATCATTCAATTTTCGATATATTTAGGATAATTCCTGCTTGTATTTTCTAGTTATAAAGTTACAAAAAATCTTATACCCTTATGTAAAAACAAGATAGCATCTCCCTCTCAAAGTCAATTGGGGAAAAGAACTCGAATCATATAGACAATTAATGAGAGGGTTGATATTATAGATGGTGATAATGATTATCAATACCAACAGTTGTATTTAAGCTTAGGTGATAGTCATTAACCTGTACTAGGGAAGTTTTTTTGGTATGATTTATGCAAGAACATTAGGTGTATCCACATTTTTTTCATACCGTTAGATGAAGAACAGAAGTTTGTAATTATTGCAAATACAAATCGAGAGAGATTAATATAGCTGTATGAAATTTAAGATTGCTTTTATTAGTATCGAAATTTTTTATATTTTCTAGCAAGGCAACAATGTATTTTTTAGAAGGCAGAGGTGATAAACGTGATCACGACTGAAAATTTAAATATAGGATATGAAGAACGGTTAATCGTAAAGGATTTAAATATTGTCATTCCAAATGGTGAAATTACTGCTTTAGTCGGTGCGAACGGTTCAGGAAAGTCAACGATTTTAAAAACAATCGCCAGGTTAATGAAGCCGAAAAGTGGAATTGTAACGATAGATGGAAAAGCGATTCATACGCAAAAAACAAAGGAGATTGCTAAGCAATTAGCGATTTTACCTCAAAATCCAACTGCACCAGAGGGATTAACGGTTTATGAGCTCGTTACATTTGGCCGGTTTCCACATCAGCGTGGGATGGCAGCTTTAACAAATGCTGATCGGGAAATTATTTATTCAGCATTGGAAATGACAGGAATTGTTGAATTTGCCGATCGTCCTATTGACCAATTGTCAGGTGGTCAACGTCAACGTGCTTGGATTGCGATGGCGTTGGCACAGGAGACACCGATTTTATTTCTAGATGAGCCGACGACATTTCTTGATATGGCCCATCAAATTGAAGTATTAACGATACTAGAAAAATTAAATAAAGAACAAGGTCGGACGATTGTTATGGTTGTTCATGATTTAAATCATGCAAGTCGTTATGCACACCATATTGTCGCGATCAAAAAAGGGACAGTTGTGAAAAGCGGAACACCATTTGAGGTCATGACCGAGGAAGTGCTTGAGGAAGTATTCGGAGTAAAAAGTGATATCATTCCTGATCCGCGTACAGGGCTGCCACTATGCTTACCATATGGATTAACAAAGGAGCAGGAAGTACTTGAAAGAGTTAAGATGAGCATCTAATAAAAGTATTTTCCAAATTGAGTGAGGCGCTTCTGCTTTTTACAGCGCCTAGCTTCTTTCTGTAACTACAACACAAGTGAATGAAAAGAAAGAACGTGCCTTTTGATTTAAAGTGCACGTGTTTTTCTCATTCCTTTCATAAACATATGATATAATTGGTGAAAAAAGTAAGGTGAATCAGATGTATTTAACGATTCAAGAAACTGCAGAATATTTGTCATTACCCGAGGAAATCGTGAGAAGCTTAGTCCTTCAAAAGAAGATTAGAGCTTTATTTGACGGGGAGCAATATTTAATTTATAAAGATCAATTTCAAACTCATTTTGAGCAATTAGAGAAATATAAACGATTATATGATGAGTATATGAAAGAGCCTATACCTGAGGACATTGATATAAAGGATGAGGATTAAGCAAAGAATCTCTTTATGCCGCCCTGAATAACTTCTGCTCCTAGTCTTGTTAAAAAGGCTATTTCTTTAACAAAAATAATGTTATCATTATTGATAATAATAACATTATTTGAAAAGGGGCAACAATTTAATGGGGAGATTAAGAGAGGAACAGATTCAAGTAAAAGGTGATGTCATGCTCAAGGGAACCGTTGCTATTCCTACCTCAGGATTAGCCAGGTATCCTGCTATTATCATCATTAGTGGATCAGGCGGTGCAGACAGGGATGGGAATATGAAAAAGCCGTCACTTGTTACGAACTTATATAAAGACTTAGCACATTTTCTGACTGAATTAGATTTTATCACGATAAGATATGATAAAAGAGGAGTCGGTGAAAGTGAAGGTGACCTGCTCAAGACAGGAATGACAGAATTAGTCGACGATATAAAGACGATGATCACCTTCTTGAAACAGCACCCACAAGTTGATCCAGATAAAATTATACTACTGGGCCATAGTGAAGGCTGTGTCTTAGCAACAAAGGTTAATGCAACGATGCCTGTTGCTGGATTAATTTTAATTGCTGGGGCAGGAACAAATTTAAAGGATCCAATAATTTATCAAAACCGGCAAATGCTCGAAGAAATTAAACGACTTAGAGGCTTGAAAGGGAAGCTATTAAGAATTCTTGTAAAAGAAGATAAAATCTTGAATCAGACTAATGCGCTCTTTAACAAAATGGAACAATCGACAACTGATTTCGTGAAGTACAAATTGAAAAGGATGCCTGCAAAATGGTTTCGGGAGCATTTTCGTTATCGTACAGAAGAGGTTCTTCATGATTTAATGCATGCCACATGCCCGATACTTGCAGTCACGGGTGATAAGGATGTTCAAGCAAATGTCGATGATTTAAAAGTCGTTGAAGATCTAGGAAATGAAACGATTAAGACTGTAATCATTAAAAATATGAATCATATGCTAAAAGAATTTAAAGGTGAAAAAACAGTTTTAAACTTAATGAAACAGTACAAACAAGGAGCAACAGCGCCGATACATGAGGAACTTATGCAGCAATTAAAGATTTGGTTAACATCTTTGAAGTAAATGAATGATGCCTTTAAACTCAGTGATTTAGTCAATTACTGGGTTTTTCTATGCCTATACTTAAGGGATTACTACGAATAATAGATAGTAGATGATAATAGTAGAATTTGTCGAAGAATGTAGAAATTTTTAGAAATTTGTAGCTTATAACATATTTGTTCGCTATAATGGAATAGGATAATGGAACTGTTTTAAGGGGAGAAAAGGCGATGCAGCAATCAAAACTTCATAGAATGATAGCCACCTTCACCGTGATTGTTGTTATCATTATTATTGGAACAATGATTTTGAAAACAAAAGGGATAATAAAGGAAATCGAAGTATCAAATATTCATAACATAAAAAGGCCGGAAGTAACAATTATCGCTTCAGGAACTTTAACAGATCAAAGCTGGGGAAGCTTAGCATACAAGGGAAAATTAAAAATTGAAGAAAAATTTCCAGTTACTGTAGCTATTTATAGTGGAATTTCGACAAAAAAATCGATAATGAAAACTGTTACTGAAGCGATTCATAACGGTTCAAAAGTTATTATTGGACATGGTCGGGAATTCTCTCCTTCGTTCGAAAAGCTAGCTCTATCTTACCCAGATATTAAATTTGTTACGATCCATGGTTATGCAAAATATAAAAATCAAGCCGTCTATACATTTGATCAAGGTGAAATCGAGTATTTTGCTGCCTTAGCTGCAACATTAGTGACAAAATCAAATAAAATCGGTTTAATCGATTCTATAGAGAGTAGAGACATAAATCCAGAATTTGAAAATGCTCTTCATCACTATAAACCTGATGCAACCTTTTATTATAGAGTTGTTGGGGATCGGGATAATGGTAAAAAGGCGACAGAAATTATGAGAGAGCTAATAGCAGAGGGTGTCGATGTAATATATAGTAAGGGAAATCTATATAATCGTGATGTTATTAGTCTAGCAAAAAAAGAAGGTATTTATGTAATTGGATATCTTGACGATCAATCATATATGGGGAAAAATTATGTATTAACAAGTGTAATGAACGATGTTTCACAGGCATATATCGCAATTATGAATGATTATTTTAGTGAAGAGGGCATTCCACCAGGAGGAAGAATGCTTAATAGTAGTCATGGTGTTTATGAATTAGCTCCATTTGGACCAATGTTTGATGAAGAGGATATTGAATATATAAAAGACCAAAGAATGAAATACAAAATTGGTGAGTTAAAATTTAACTAAGTGAGGGGAATTGTGATGAGGGATTTAGTAGGAAATATGACATTTCGATTGAAAATTATCACAGTTCTCCTTTTTATTACACTTTTATATAGTAGTTTCGGTCTGATCCTCGTTCACTCAATTGAGGATATTACAAAAGTTAGTAATAACATTCAAGAGGAGAATATTCCCGAGCTGCTCTGGTTATCAAAATTTAGTGAGGAGCTATCGATAAGGGAGCATATTGTAACGAGCTCTATAAAATCCAATTCATGCTGTACCTTTATAGCAGAATATCAAGCATATGTTGCGGATGTTAAGGAAGAGACGGAAGGAGAGGAACTGCCAAGTAGCTTAAAAAAAATTAAGAGTGAGATTGATTTGTTAGATTTTGATTTAGATGATAGAGTTGGAGGCTTGTTGAATGTAAATGATCATGCTTCAGCTGAGGATTATATAAAAACAGAATTTCTTCCGAAGCTTGATCAGTTACAAGATAAGATTATCGTAGAAAAGAATAAATCCATTGGAAATTTAAATCGTAAATCAAGCTCCTTTTCCGAGATCATTAAAGGGTCCTTATGGCTGCTCATTTGCCTTTCGATTGGGGCTGTTTTCTTCTCTATTATTGTTTCTTATCGAATGAGCGCTAACATTACGAAGCCAATTGAAAACATGATCAGCAAGGTTGATAAAATTGCTAAAGGGCATTACGGTATGTCACTTGGATCAATAAATGATCAAATCGAGCTTAGACAATTAACGAATTCAATTAACACAATGTCGAGTCGATTGAAGGATTCGTTTAATACGATTTTAAATGATAAAAACTACCGAGAACAAATATTGAATTCATTATCAGTCGGAATAATAACGCTCAATGATCAAAAAAGGGATATTACATTAAATAATACAGCTAAGCATTTGCTAAACCTTGATGAAGAACAGGTGAAAACCTTTTTATTTACAAAAGCAGAAGGTGAGAATCAGGAGTTCTGGGAAATTGTTGCTGCTAAAGAATCGTATAAGCATACAAAGGTAACATTTCAAGCCAACGATGAGAGACGAATTCTATTAGTCTCTCAAGTCGGGTTAGTTGACCAAAAGCAGGATACAATCGGAAGAGTCATTAATTTTATCGATATTACAGAGACTGAGGAATTAGAAAAACGGATGCACCAATCAGAAAAGCTAGCTCTTGTTGGGGAGATGGCTGCAGATGCTGCACACGAAATTCGAAATCCGCTTGCTGTTGTCCATGGCTTTTTATCTTTGATGAATCAATCATTATCAGAAAGTAATAAAGACCAGTTTCACTTACCACTGATTATGAAGGAAATTGAGCGAATCAATGTTATTATTGAAGAAATGCTATTAACATCAAAGCCAGGTGCTCCAATTACGAAAGAGGTCTATATTGAAGAGATTATAAAGGAATTTTTACCTTTAATCGTTGAGTCATCAGAGGATATCCATTTTTCAATCCAACTAAATCAAACTCCAGTAAATGTCGATGTAAAGCAAATAAAGCAAGTATTTCATAATATGATTCGAAACAGTATCGAGGCAATGGGTGGAAAGGGAAAAATCTCTATTACGTCACAAGTAGATGACAATTTCTACAAAATATATATGATGGACAATGGTCCTGGTATCCCAGAACAAGTACGTGAAACGATGTTTGAGCCATTTTCTACATCTAAAGAAAATGGGACAGGCTTAGGGTTAGTGATTGTTAAAAGGATCATCGAAAACCATCAAGGATCGATTAAATTACTTAATAGTACAGAGGAAGGTACTACATTTCAAATTTCCATTCCAATCAAATAAAGGGTCAGTCCCTACGAAAGTGTGGGGACTGACCCTTTTTTTTTACATCAAGCTCGAGCAACCCAGCCCCTCGAGGCTAGTTGAAGGAGCTTGCGCTTATGTTCACTATTTATTTCGGTAGCTTGAATGAGCTTTTTAGAGATACAATTCTGTTGAAGACGATTTTCTCGTCTGTTGAATGTCTTGGGTCTACATTAAAGTAGCCATGACGGAAAAATTGGAATTTATCATGTGCCTTTACTTCCTTCATATTTGGCTCTACAAACCCTTGTAAAACCTCCAATGAATTTTCATTTACATAATCAAGGAACGTTTTTTCTTCTTCCACATCTGCTTCACTGTCTTCATCTTCTACATCTTGCTTATCTAAAATTAGCGGTTCATATAAGCGGAATTCTGCCGGGATTGCTTGTGAAGCTTCTACCCAATGGATTGTTCCTTTTACTTTTCGACCCGTAAAGCCTGTGCCGCTTTTTGTTTCTGGGTCATACGTACAATGGATTTCAACGATATTTCCCTCTTCGTCCTTAATGACATCCTCACATTTAATGAAATAAGCATGCTTTAGACGGACCTCATTACCAGGGAAAAGTCGGAAATATTTCTTTGGTGGATCCTCCATAAAGTCCTCTTGCTCAATATAGATTTCGCGAGAGAATGGAATTTGGCGCATTCCCATTTCAGGAACTTCCGGATTAATTTCTGCATCAAGCATCTCAACCTGTCCTTTAGGGTAATTCGTAATGACAACCTTTAAAGGCTTTAAAATTCCCATTGTTCGAGGTGCTTTTAGCTTTAAATCTTCGCGGACGAAGTGCTCTAGCATTGCTTCATCTACTAAACCAGATCCTTTTGATACACCTGTATGTTTTACAAACTCACGAATTGCTTCAGGTGTATACCCTTTTCGACGTAAGCCTGAAATTGTCGGCATCCGTGGATCATCCCAGCCGTCAACAAATTTTTCATCAACAAGCTGTTTTAGCTTACGTTTACTCATGACAGTATTTGTAATGCCTAGACGACCAAATTCGATTTGCTGAGGCTTATGCTCCATCTCACATTCCTCAATAACCCAGTTGTAAAGTGGACGTTGGTCTTCAAATTCAGTTGTACATAATGAATGTGTGATTCCTTCAATTGCATCCTCAAGTGGGTGTGCAAAAGCATACATCGGATAAATACACCACGTATCACCAGTATTATGATGTGTCGCATGAGATACACGGTAAAGAACAGGGTCACGAAGATTAATATTAGGTGATGCCATATCAATTTTGGCACGGAGCACCTTTTCACCATTTCCGAATTCTCCCTTGCGCATTCTTTCAAATAAATCGATGTTTTCTTCAATTGAACGATTGCGATACGGACTTTCTTTACCAGGCTCTGTTAATGTTCCACGGTATTGTCTTATTTCATCTGCTGTTAAATCATCAACATAGGCTTTGCCCTTCTTGATGAGCAGTAATGCACGGTTATACATTTCTTCAAAATAATCTGAAGCAAAGAATAAGCCATCCCATTCATAACCTAGCCATGCTACATCCTCTTTAATTGCCTCAACATATTCTGTATCTTCTTTCAATGGGTTTGTATCATCAAATCGTAAATTTGTTTTTCCATTGAAATCATCAGCTAGTCCAAAGTTGATTACAATTGATTTCGCATGACCGATGTGTAAGTATCCGTTTGGTTCTGGTGGAAAGCGAGTATATACATAGTCGCGTTTACCAGTTTCAAGATCCTCTTTAATAATACTTTTAATAAAGTTTGAGGAGTTGTGTTCCAATTCAAATCAAACCTTTCTTTATAGAGGTTGTTTAAAGAGATGAAATAATGATGCCAAATGATCTACACTTCCATCTTTTTAAAACCAATTTTACTATGTAAAAATAAGTTCTGCATATCATTATACCAATAGAATTGAAAAAGGTTAATTTCATTAGTAAAATTCATATAATTGCATGATAACTCATTCTGCACACAAAGTTAAATTTTATTCATTTTAAGAGAATTTTAAAAAGATGAATTGATTTAGTAGGAATTTTTTGGATATAGTGGAATTATGATAATATCGTGCAATGGTGTTTACCTTTGGATAGATGAATAAGTGGAGGATGGAAAATGAGTCAGGAGTCAGCATTCAAAGATTTTCTTAGCAATCGGTTCGTAAGGGCCATATTACTTTCAGGATTGTTTTTGCAATTAGGTATTTGGATTAGAAATTTTGCTGTTTTATTATTTGTTATGGAACAAACAAATGAAGATCCCTTTGCAGTTTCGTTAATCTCAGTGGCAGAATATGCCCCGATTTTTATTTTCTCAATTATAGGTGGTACGTTTGCTGACCGCTGGAGGCCGAAACGAACGATGGTGTGGTGCGATATTTTAAGCTCCATTTCTGTTTTTGCGGTTTTGCTAACTCTTGTTGTCGGAACTTGGCAGGTTGTCTTTTTTGCTATGCTAATCTCCTCCATTTTGTCACAGTTTTCTCAGCCATCAGGAATGAAGCTGTTTAAGGTGCATGTACCTGAAGCCCAATTACAAATGGGGATGTCGATATACCAAACGATGTTTGCGTTATTTATGATTATCGGTCCTGTCATCGGTACGATTATTTATGGGAATTTTGGGATTACAATTTCGATTGCGATTACTGGTGTGATGTTTTTACT
This sequence comes from Metabacillus sp. 22489, assembly GCF_052044855.1. Lineage (NCBI taxonomy): Bacteria > Bacillati > Bacillota > Bacilli > Caryophanales > Bacillaceae > Metabacillus > Metabacillus sp. 22489. The sequence goes on along the minus strand of NZ_JBQENT010000002.1, from coordinate 157,106 downwards.
TTCGGCATTTGCTCTCATGTTTTTACCTGCTGATAAGGTAGTGGAAGCTTCTAGAGAAAAAACAACGGTCATTCAAGAGCTTGTTCAAGGATTTAAATATGTAGTAAGCAATCGCTTTTTAACAATCTTAGGGGCGAATTTCTTTGTCGCGGGGTTAGCGATAGGATTAATTCAGCCATTAGGGATATTTATTGTTACACAGCAGCTACATATGGATAAGGAATTTCTTCAATGGTTTATGGCGGTAAATGGGGTTGCGATGATTATTGGCGGTGGTATCGCATTAGCTGTATCGAAAAAGATCTCACCAATTCGTATGCTTGCTGCAGGGATGATTATCAACGCCTTAATGATTTCGATAATCGGTTTTTCAAATATATTATGGCTATCCATTGCTGCTCAATTCTTTTGTGGTCTCATGATGCCTGCGATTCAAATCAGTATTAATACGATGATTTTAACAAATGCAGAGGAAGCGTTTGTAGGTCGTGTAAATGGAATTATGACACCATTATTTATGGGAGCGATGGTCATTATGATGGGGCTAGCTGGTGTTTTAAAGCAACTATTCGGCTTAACGATATCCTATCAAATTTCCGCGATTTTTATGCTGCTAGGTGTACTGCTCGTCATGCCGCTAGTGCTCAATAAGCCAGCGAAAAAACAAGTAAAGGTAGATATTTAATATTGGGGACAGTCCCCAAGGTTCAATTGTTCTTGACATTCTCCATGTTCAAGATTAAAGTAAATTTATTCTTTCTTAAATGGATATTCTAAATATCTCTTATCAAGAGTGGCGGAGGGACTGGCCCGATGACGCCCAGCAACCGTTCTATACGTAGAATTGGTGCTAATTCCTGCAAAATCAATTTTGGTTTTGACAGATAAGAGAGGGACTCCTAATACATGTGGTGAAACCTCTCTATCTTAGAGAGGTTTTTTATATGATAGAAACAATCTTGATCATTGTCCTGTCATTTTGACATATACTATGAATGGAAAAGAAAAATGTCTACTATAAAAAGACAAATGTTCCTTATGGGAAGAAAACTCTTGATTATTCAATCAAAAAAAGAGATAATTAGAAACAAAATTTGACTGAAAATTAAAAATAGTAGGAGTTGTAGAAATGAAGGTTGTTAAATTTGGGGGTTCTTCATTAGCATCTGGAGAACAGCTAAAGAAAGTATTTCAAATCGTTGTCTCAGATCCTGAAAGAAAGGTAGTCGTTGTTTCAGCGCCAGGAAAACGTTTTTCAGACGATATTAAGGTAACGGATTTACTAATCGATTGTGCGGAAAAGGTATTAGCAGGAGAAGAGATAGAGAGTGAATTTGCAACGATTATTGAACGATATGCAAGCATTGCGAAGGAGCTGGAGATTTCCCTTGATATCATAGACACAATTTCCCGTGATTTAAAGGCATTATTAAATGGAAATAAAGAAAAGCCTGATCGCTTTTTAGATGCTATTAAAGCAAGCGGTGAGGATAATAATGCAAAGCTCATTGCTGCATACTTTCAACATCGCGGAGTATTAGCACAATACGTTAGTCCTAAAGAGGCGGGCTTAATCGTATCAGATGAACCTGGCAATGCTCAGGTTTTACCGGAGTCATATGATAATTTATATAAGCTTCGCGATCGTGAAGGAATTATCGTGTTTCCAGGCTTTTTTGGCCATAATAAAAACGGTGATGTATTAACATTCTCAAGAAGCGGATCTGATATTACTGGTTCGATACTTGCCAATGGTGTGAAGGCGGATTTATATGAAAACTTTACAGATGTTGATGCAGTTTATTCAGTAAATCCTACTATTGTTCAAAATCCAAAGGAAATAAGTGAGCTTACTTATCGTGAAATGAGAGAGCTATCTTATGCGGGATTTTCTGTTTTCCATGATGAAGCATTAATTCCTGCCTTTCGAGCAGGAATACCTGTCAATGTGAAAAATACGAACAACCCTACTGCCCCTGGGACAAGAATTGTCAACGAGCGGGCAAATACAAACGGACCGGTCATTGGAATCGCGAGTGATAAAGGCTTTTGCAGCATTTACATTAGCAAATATTTAATGAACCGGGAAATTGGCTTCGGCCGTAGACTGCTGCAAATTTTAGAGGATTTTGGTCTTACGTATGAGCATGTGCCTTCAGGAATTGATGATGTCACAGTTATCCTAAGACAAAATCAAATGGATAAAGAAATTGAAGCAGCAATTACGAAGCGAATTATCAATGAATTGCATGCGGATGAAGTGATTATTGAACATAATCTTGTCCTCATTATGGTTGTTGGAGAAGGCATGAGACATAATGTTGGGACAACAGCTCGTGCAGCAAAAGCGCTTGCGAATGCTGGAGTCAACATTGAAATGATTAACCAAGGCTCATCAGAGGTTAGCATGATGTTCGGAGTGAAGGAAGCTCAGGAAAAGCGTGCAGTTCAAGCATTGTATAATGAGTTTTTTGTTGCGGTACCTGTATAAAATAGATGGAAGACGCTGGTAAAATCTAACTGGCGTCTTCTTTTTTTATAATGGATCTTTTCAAAAAGGCTGATTTTGCTTAAAGGTTAATTGCAGCTACTTGCTGCAGGATGCGTGAAATAGGTGAGATCCCGTAAGTGTTTACCTTAAAGGTGGACCGCCATCCCCCTGTAGAAAACGAGTATTCGTGCTGAAATCCAACTAAAAACAACAGCGAAGTAAAATGCAACAATGTCCATGAAAGGTTGCGGGTAAATAAGGAATAAGCTTTTTTAGGTAAACGACTCAGATAATAATAGCTTAAATGGGTTTATAAAGAGAGGAGAAATCATATATACTGATAGTACTAGAGCAAACTGAGGTTGGAGTGTTTAGAAATGACGGTGACAATTGGAGAAATTGCCAAATTAGCAGGTGTTGCAAAAAGCACAGTGTCGAGATATTTAAATGGTGGACCAATCGGTGATAAGACAAGTCGAAAAATCGAGCAGGTTATTAAAGAAACAGGCTATGTTCCAAACACCTTTGCTCGGAGCTTAAAGGCAAAGAAAACGAATATTATAGGAACAATTGTGCCAAGGTTAAATTCATATGCTACTTCCCAAACGTTAATTGGGATTGATGAGGAGCTAAAAGCGCGGGGTTATCAGCTTATTATTTCGAATACAAGCCAGGATTTAGAACGTGAAATTGAGAGTATTTACAGCCTGGCAAATCAAAAGGTTGCAGGAATTATTTTATTAGCAACAAAGGTAACAGAAAGACATCTTCAAGTTTTTGCAGATGTTAATGTTCCTGTTCTTCTAGTAGGACAGCAAAGGGATGAGTGTTACAGTCTTATACATGATGATGAAGCGGCTGGGTATGAAATTGGCAAATATGTGATCGGACAAGGGCATAAAAATATTGTTTATTTAGGAGTAACAGAGGAAGATATCGCAGTAGGTGTTAAACGTAAGGAAGGATTTAAAAGAGCGACAGAAAAGGAGGAGGATTGTGAAATTCATTATGTGGAAACGAGCTTTAGCTTAAAGGAAGCAGTCCACATTTTCCCGCAGCTTTATCAAACATATCATCCAACAGCAATTGTTTGTGCAACAGATAATATTGCATTAGGAATAATGAAGGCAGCGCAAATGGAGGGACTAACAATTCCTCGGGATTTGTCGATAACGGGTTTTGGCGGCTATGATATAACAGAAATTATCCACCCCGGCATAACCACAGCTCAATTTTTCTATCAAGAGGCAGGAGTTCTTGCCGCGAACAGCATTGTGAAGCTTGTTCATCAGGAAGAAGTTGAGAAGCTGACAATTTCAGGCTTTGAATTAATTATTCGTGAAAGTGTTGACAAAATTCGCTAATCTTTATATACTTTACCTGAAACCGGTTCCAGTATGGTTTTCATTTTATTGTAATTTGGAACCGGTACCATATTTCGTAAAAGTCGGTACACAATTGAATTACATTTTTTTGTTCAATTGTGGAACCGGTTCTATATCTGAGGAAGGGTGAGAAAAATGGATTATTCACAAGCTGCAAAGCAAATATTTGATGCGATAGGCGGAAAGGAAAACTTATCTGCTGCTGCTCATTGTGCTACAAGATTACGACTCGTATTACATGACGAGGGGAAAATTGATCAGGCGAAATTGGATGGAATGGATATTGTAAAAGGAACCTTTTCAACAGGTGGCCAATATCAAATTATTTTAGGCGCGGGTATTGTTAATGAGGTTTATAAAGAGCTTTCGAAGCTAACGGGGATAGAGGAAATGTCAACAAAGGATGTAAGCAATGCTGGTTCGAAAAAGCTAAACCCATTGCAGCGCTTTGTCAAAATGCTATCTGATATTTTTGTTCCAATTATTCCAGCAATCGTTGCCGGTGGATTATTAATGGGGATCAATAATTTACTGACAGCACAGGATTTGTTTATTGAAGGAAAATCATTAGTTGATGCAAATCCAAATCTAGCTGACCTAGCAGCAATGATTAATACATTTGCTAATGCTGCATTTGTTTTCCTGCCGATATTAATTGGATTTTCTGCAACAAAGCGGTTTGGTGGAAATCCTTTTCTTGGGGCAACACTCGGTATGCTCATGGTCCATCCTGATTTGTTAAATGGTAATTCTTATGGGGAGGCTTTAGCGAATGGAGATATTCCTTATTGGAATATTCTTGGGTTAGAAATTGCAAAAATTGGTTATCAAGGAACAGTTTTACCTGTTTTAGTTTCATCCTTTTTATTAGCAAAGATTGAGGTTAATATCCGAAAGATTACCCCATCATCATTAGATAATTTGTTAACACCGTTGTTTTCAATTTTTATTACAGGACTTTTAACATTTACAATCGTTGGTCCAATTACGCGCACAGCTGGGAATTTATTATCAGACGGACTTATCTGGTTATATGATACAACTGGTTTTATCGGTTCAGCTATCTTCGGACTTGCCTACGCACCAATTGTTATTACAGGTATGCATCATAGCTTTATCGCAGTAGAGACACAACTGCTTGCAGATCTTGCGAAATCAGGAGGCTCATTTATTTTTCCGGTAGCTGCGATGTCAAATGTTGCTCAAGGTGCAGCGACATTAGCAGTATTGTTGTTAGTTCGGGATGCAAAATTAAAGGGGATTGCCTCAGCTGCGGGACTTTCCGCGCTTTTAGGAATTACGGAGCCTGCATTATTTGGGGTAAACCTTAAGCTACGATATCCGTTTATCGGGGCAATTATTGGTTCTGCCATTGCCTCAGGTTTTCTCGCGATTTTCCACGTTAAAGCTGTTGCTTTAGGAGCTGCGGGACTTCCAGGGATTATCTCAATTAAGCCTGGATCGATTATTTATTATATCATTGGAATGGTTATTTCATGTGCAGTTGCCTTTATTGTCACGATCATCTTAGGGAAGCGAGCAATGAAAAAACAAGGATAAGGTAAAACATTGGGGGAATCATGTAGATTCTCCCCTATTCATTCATACGGAAGCGATTATTTTAGTTAAAAGTAAGATCAATAGAGGAGTTTTGACCATGGAATGGACGAAAGAGATGAGATACCAAAGACTTGAGAATGTAAGTGAGGAAACGATGGAGGAACTGAGAGAAAGGGTGGAAAATTGCCAATGGAGGCAAACATTTCACATTCAGCCACCGACAGGTTTATTAAATGATCCGAATGGCTTCTCCTTCTTCAATGGTGAATACCATTTGTTCTATCAATGGTTTCCTCTTGGGCCTGTACATGGCTTGAAATATTGGTATCATACGAAATCAAAGGATTTAGTTTACTGGGAGAATGTTGGGATTGCAATTAAGCCTGATCATTTTTATGACAGTCATGGTGCTTATTCAGGCAGTGGCATTGTGAAAGATAACGAGCTATATTTAATGTATACTGGAAATACAAGAAATGACAATTGGGAACGAACACCATATCAGGTCATTGCGATTATGAACAAGGATGGAGAGATTTCAAAACAAGCCAATCCGGTCATATTTGGTGTTCCAGATGGTTATACCGACCACTTTAGAGATCCGAAGCTATTCAAAAAAGGAGAGCATTATTATGCAGTGATTGGTGCACAAAAAGAAGATAAAACTGGATGTGTCGTCCTATTTGAATCAGCGAATCTACAAAACTGGTCGTTTTTAGGTGAAGTAAAAACAGATTTACAGCCATTTGGTTATATGTGGGAATGTCCCGATTATTTTGAGCTTGATGATAAGGGAATTCTTGTTTTTTCACCTCAAGGTATATCCCCACAAGGTAATAGCTATCAAAATATCTATCAATCTGGTTACTTAATAGGTGATAAGCTTAATATACCTCAGCTAAAATTTTCACACGGTGATTTTACTGAAATCGATCGTGGCTTTGATTTTTATGCACCACAAACAATGCTTACACCTGATGGACGAAGAATATTAGTTGGATGGATGGGGTTACCGGAGCTAGATTATCCAACAGATGAAAATGGCTGGGCTCATTGCTTAACACTTCCGAGAGAACTAACTTTAAAGGATAATAAACTCATTCAACAACCGGTAAAGGAATTGGCGAAGAGGAGAAAACGGAAAGAATCAATAAGAACAACAATAAAAAATGAGACAATTACCCCATTCAAAGGGACTGCCTTTGAGCTAATATGTGAAATAAATGCACTTAATGCAAAGTCTGTCGGTGTTGAGCTTCGAGCAAAAGAAAATGAAAAGACTGTTGTTGAATACAAAGTAAAGGAAAAAACAATCGAGCTTGATAGAAGCAAGTCAGGTAAGTCAGTTGGTGAAGAATACGGGAACGTGCGTCGCTGTACGTTAGAACAATGTGTAAAGCTTCACATATTTGTTGATATTTCATCTGTAGAAATTTTTATTAATGATGGAGAAGAAGTGTTTACAAGTCGAATTTTTCCTCAAGCAGATAGTGATGAAATTCGTATTTTTGTAAATGATGGTGAAGCAAGCATTGTTGCTGAAAAATGGGATTTATCATAAGGGGGAAGCGAAATGGCTAAATTATTTGCAATAGGTGAACTTTTAATTGATTTTATTCCTGAACATAAAGGAAAGGCATTGAAGGATGTTGTTTCATTTGAAAGAGCTCCAGGTGGTGCTCCCGCGAATGTGGCAGCTGCGGTAGTCAAGGCAGGTGGAAAGGCTTCAATGATTACGAAGCTTGGTACAGATGCCTTTGGGGATTTTCTTGTTGAAACATTGAGAGAGGTTGGCGTTAACACAGATTATGTTTATCGTACAAAGGAAGCGAATACCGCATTAGCGTTTGTTTCCTTAAAGGAAGACGGGGAACGAGATTTTTCCTTTTATCGTAAACCATCTGCTGATTTGCTGCTACATGAAAACGAAATTGATGAAGGGTGGTTTTCTTCGGGAGATATTCTCCATTTCTGCTCAGTAGATTTAGTTGAAAGCCCAATGAAGCATGCTCACATAAAGGCTATTCGTTCAGCACAGAAACAGGGGGCAATCATCAGCTTTGATCCAAATGTTCGCTTACCTTTATGGGAGAGCAGTGAAGAGTGCAGAAAAACGATTCTTCACTTTCTTCCAGAAGCAAATCTTGTAAAAATATCTGATGAAGAATTAGCGTTTATTACAGGAATAGAGGATGAAGCTCTTGCTATTCAATCGTTATTCGTAGGGAATGTGCAGGCGGTCATCTATACGAAGGGTTCAGCAGGTGCAGAGCTCTACTTAGCTACTAACGAGCATTTTACTTCATCAGGCTTCCAAGTTACTGTACAGGATACGACAGGAGCAGGTGATGCCTTTATCGGCGGATTTTTGTCCAAGCTATTAGAAAAAGGTGCTTTCGTAAATAATTTATCGGAAATTCTAAAAAACTTTCATCAAGATATTCTTTCATTTGCAAACGCATGTGGAGCGATTACAACAACAGGAAAGGGAGCAATTTCCTCTCTCCCTACTAAGGAGCAAGTTGAAGCATTACGAGATAGCCATGCATGATAATTTTCTAGAATTAACACTGCTATTTGTTTTAAAGGGTTATTTATGTTAGAATATTTTTGATTAATGTCTAGCAGTCATTAATTTACTTTAGTCTCTTTTACGATAATAAATCATATAAAAATTATTCATAAAAAATAGATCGGTAAATGGAAGAATTTAACAAGTCTTTCCGTGGCCTAACTTCAGTTTTTGAGGTTAGGCCTTTTTTATTGCTTAAAATTGTAATTTGTCAGAATGATGTTGAAGTGAAGTCTTAAACATTACAACAGCCATAAATTACTAGTAAGCTCCGATTATTGATGGGGGTATAAGATAGATGATAAAAACAAAATATAATTATGAAGATATTACAAACTTAAATAGTTACATTAGCAAAATATTAAAGAAGAATTTTGGTAAAGGTCCAGCAGCCTGTTATACGTTTCTTACTGATGACATGATGTTTATCAATATTAAGAACTTTATCACTCCTGTTGAAGAAGTGCTTATAAAAAAGAATGAAGAACACCTTGCTCATAAGTCTCGGATGATTATTTTTGATGCAATTTTCGAGCAAATTCAAGAAGAGGTCAAAAGGGTGCTTAATATAGACTATACATCAATGTGTTATGATTGGAGCTTTAAGCATAATACAGGGTTAATTATTTTAACAAAAGACAAGCATTTCACTCAGACAGTAGAGCACTCATTAGAGGGAAATGAAAGCGTGAATTCGATAAAAAAAATATGCTCAAACGTCCATAATACCCAGGTTCAAATCAATCATGTCTCGCAAACGTCAACGGTTACGTATATTATCTACTCTGGCTTCATGTCAAAAATCGAGCATGCTTTATATGAAAAGGGGTATGTGGAGTTATTAATTGAATGGAGCAATGAATTAAAGGGCGAATATAAACAAAATAAACGTTTGTTTGAGCATGCTTTGCGAGCGGCAATCGACGATCATTTTGTCTTTTTAGATTTTAAAAAGGATAGAGGAATGATTGTTTTTTATCATACATAATTATTTTAGCTAATAAAAATTAGCAGATTAAGACATACTAAGGAAAAAAGGGAACGAATCAAGTTAAGAAAATTCTATACATAAGCTTTAATGTCTTTATATGAATGAAAACTCTAAAATAGTTCATCCTTTAGAGGCATTAATTATTTTCGTTCCCGAGCTTGAAAGAAGTGTTTATATGCAATTTCAGGATCAACTTAGCTCAATAAGTAGTTATACGAGTAAACTCCTAAGAAAAAGGTTTGGAAGAGGTCCAAGGACATGTCAGACGTTTGCTAATGAAAACTATCTTGTCGTATATATTCGTGGTTTCTTGTCTCCAATGGAGGAGGAGCTATTAAAACAAGGTGAATCTGAACATATTGAAATCTTAAGAAATGCAATCATTAAGCCGATTCTAGAAGAATTAAAGGGCATCATTCATGTTATATTTCAGGAGGATGTCGCTGAAACGTACCATGACTGGAATTTGCCAAATTACTCTGGACTATTAATCTTTGTATTAGAAAACCAAATTCATACATCAAATGAACAATTGTCATTTGATATCGGCAGGTTTGAAGCGAATATTGCCCGAATCAGTCAACTTGTACAAAAGATCCCTGATGAAATAAATTTATTTTTTTTAGCAAATCAGGTTTTGCTTGTCGAAAGAAAGGGTATATTAATACCGATTGAAAAAGCTCTAATCGATAGAGGGTTTGGTGAAGAGCTTAAGATGACAAAGGATGAGCTTGAGAAGACTTATTTCCATCGAGAAGGTAATTTTGTCGATTTGTTTAATAAAAGAATTGCCGACATATTCATTGATTGGAATTTTAAAGAGGATAAGTCGTTAATGGGATTAATATTTAATGATAGGTAAATGCTGTGAATCATTCAGAATGACGTCACATATGGCCTAACTTCTTTTTACTAAAGGGGTTGGGCTTTTATTTTGTCTACCACCACTGTAAAAATTATGTTTTTTAGTCTCACCACACTCCAAGAAATCGATAAATAGAGCTTGCTAGGGAACTGAAGTGTTTTCTAAAGAAGATGATTTAAGTCAATAGACAACAAGGAGGTACTGTGTGTTGAAAAAAATAGTACAGGATAAAGACAGGGTTTACCTTATAACAAATTGTTTAGTTGGGGGTATCGGAATTATAAGTATTCTATTTCATGTACAATATCTGTTTATTGCTATCATATTACTTTTTTTGTTCGTGCAAATCATCTTATTTTTAAAGAATAAAAGACAAGAAGATAGCAGTTTTCTTTCTTTACAGCGAATCCCTTTTCCAGTAGTACAGACAGTAAATGGTAGAATTACGGATTTCAATTCAGCTTTAGCAGATTTTATCGGTATTCCTAATCGAAGTGAATTACTCGGTAAAGACCTCTATCATATTATTACATTAAAAGATGGGCAGGAAGAATTTGAAGACGATCAATCCGTATTACCGCAAAGTCAGTTAGGGATATTGCATTGTTCGAATGGCGAGAAAATTGATATTGAGGTTATTAGCAACAGGATTCAAACTGAAAACTCAAAACAAAAGGAATTTCATTTTATTAAGGATATCTCAAAATTTCTCGAAAGTGAAAGAAAATTACAGCATTCAGAACAGCTATCAGTATTAGGTGAATTAGCAGCAGGAATTGCCCATGAAATTAGAAATCCATTAACAAGTTTAAAAGGCTTTCTTCAATTGTCAGCAGGCTCAACTAAAAATAAAGATACATATAATGAAATTATGCTGCTTGAAATAAATCGTATAAATGCCATCGTTGGAGAATTACTTTTACTTTCAAAGCCTAAGGAAATGGACTTTAAGCCATGTAAGGTCATTCATTTAATCGATACAGTTGTAACAATTGCTAATACGCAAGCGGTACTTTACAACATAGAAATCATAATGGAGTATGAAAAAGACTTAGAAGCAGCTTCAATTCATTGTGAGGAAAATAAATTAAAACAAGTATTTATCAATCTATTGAAAAATGGAATAGAGACTATGAAAAAAGAGGGTACTATCTACATACAGGTAAAGAAGAAAAATCATTATCTTTCAATTGTTTTTCAGGATGAAGGGCAAGGAATGTCAGAGGCACAGCTTCAACAGATTGGAAAACGCTTCTATACGACGAAAGAGGATGGAACAGGTCTTGGTTTAATGATTTGTTATAATATTATCGCAAAGCATAATGGCCAGATACATGTAACGAGTGAGGTGGGGAAAGGAACGGCATTCGAAGTTCTTTTACCATACTAATTGAAGTGAATATCACAGTGAAAAGTTCCTTAATGGGGACTTTTTTTATTTCCTTGAAAAATTTTTAAAATAAGACGCTACTCTAGCACTTCTCTTTCCCTATATAAAAAATGACAGAAGTTTTAGTACATATACTGTCAATTTAATTAAGGGAGAGAATACAGTAATGGAAAAATTCAATTATGAAACTATAAAAAAATATCAATCATTTGCAACAGTAGAGGAAATGGACAATGCGGTACGCGGATTTTTATATAAGCATAAAGCGGAGCTATCAGAAGGAACTATGGCCGTTCTAATGCAAATTTGGCGACATTCTGTGAAAGTAATTGGCGTTTCATTTGCAAAATATGACTATATTGCAGAGCAGGCAAATGTAAGTCGTCGGACAGCGATCCGAGCAGTAAAAGCTTTAGGAGAACTTGGACTTATTAAAAAGATCCCGACGGCAAGAATGAATGGAAAACGTGGTGTAAACATCTTAATACTTCAAGACTTTCCATCAATTGAATCGTTAAAACATAATCTGTCACCGCATGCTGACACTCCATGTGTCACTGCTAATAAAACAGAGAATAAGCAAAGCTCACTCTGTGAGAAAGAAATAAAACCTAATAACGTAAAAGAAGGGAATGTGGAGCCGTCAATGGAGCAGCTAGATGAAAGCTTTTTACCAGACTCTGTTCCAGAACAATTTGTAGCTGCAGCAAAACCATTTTTTCATGTGGTTGATATATATCGTCTTTGGAAGCGAGTGTTGATTGTTTACAGCAAAATGAAGCTGAAAAAGGAGTTAACAGATGTTATTGATCAAGTTGTATATGCCTTTAAACAAACTGTTTTTGCGAAAAAGCTAGGTAAAATTCAGTCTACCTTTGAAGGTTATTTTTATAGTGTACTATACAATACACTTATCATTGAAAAACGGCGGGAAATGAAGCATAAGTTTTATGATTTTCTTAAGGACTCCTATTGAAGCCAGTGTACCTTTTACGTACGATAAGCTTAAAAAGGCTGCAGTTGAAGGCAGCCTTATCATGATTTTTTGCGCTTATTGCTAGAATTCTCGCTCATTTGCTGTTTTTCGGATTTAACAAGCTTTGATGTGCGAATTGTTTTCGATGGTAAATTATTATTAGGTGCAGCTTGCTCATTCCAATCTGCCATAGTAACAGCTCCTTTTACTTTTCGATCTTTTTGCCTCTAGTTAATTTTTCAAAAGAGGCCATAGATTTGTTTTGGTGAAAGGGGTGATGAAATGGATTTTGTTCATCGGAGAACTCTGGATCAGCAGTTACTTCAACTCCCATTTGAGTGCTTTCAGTTGATAATGGATCATTGATAATCGATTCCTTTTCACCGTCAAAATGAGGGGTAACGTCTCTATCCATGCAATTCAACTCCTTATAGTTTCGCTATTCTTAAGATATCGAAACTCTGCAATTCTATGCATTGGGAGAGAAAAAAGACTTCGATGAGAGATGGTCAATTTTGTAGGGGATACTTTTAAAAATGGGGAAATACTTTCGAATTTTAGGGAATACTTTCAAAAAGAGGAAAATACTTTCGAATTTTAAGTAATACTTTCAAAAAATGGAGAAATACTTTCAATTTCAAGTAGTACTTTCAAAAATGGGAGTTACTTTCGAATTTCAGGAAAAACTTTCAAAAATGAAGGAATACTTTCATATGAAATTAATGAGCTTGCAAACAAAAAAGAACAACCCACGAAGGATTGTTCTTTGTATGATTAATCTAAGATGATAATTTTTACAGTTTTGCGGCCCCATTGTAATGCTTTTGCTTTGTTAGGCATCAGGACATCGATTTTATGACCGATAATTGCTCCACCAGTATCACCGGCAATCGCAACTCCGTAACCTTCAACCCATACCTTTGAGCCGAGTGGTATAACACCAGGGTCTACAGCAATTAGTTTCATATTTGGATTTTCTTTAATATTGTAGCCTAAATACGTAACATCACTTTTCGTATCTTCATGGCTATATGCAGTTGCTGTTACATATAATTCCTTGCCAGACTTTGATGAATCATTAGATGATTCTTTAGCTGAATTATTATTAGATGAACCCTTAGTTTTAGTTGTAGAAGAAGATTTAGGTTTAGATTGTGATTTAGTAACTGGTGGCTCAGCTATTTGCTGTGCACGAGCTTCCTCTTTTGCCTTTTTCGCTTTAGCTAGTTCAGCAGCTCTAGCCTTTGCAGCAGCTTCTTCTTTTTTGATTTGCTCCTGAATTGAGCTAATTTGTGATTGGATTTTACTCTTTTCCTGTTCAGCAAGGCTTATTTCAGAAGCTAGCTTCGTATATTTCTCTTGCATTTTTACGAGCGCTTCAGTTCGTTTTGTGTAATTTTCTTCTAGCGTTGCCTTTTTTGATTCAAGCTCAACTTGTTGATTAATTAATAGTTGCTCTTGGATATCTATTTCTTTCTTATCTTCTTCAATTTGTTTTAGGTCAGCCTCTTGTTCATCGAGTATTTTTTTGTCGGCATTTAATAGTGTTGTAACTGCACCGATTCTTTCAAAGAAATTCCCAATGCTGTCAGAGTTGATGAGAGTTTCAATGACAATCGTTGTATGATCACTATGCTGCAATGCTTTTAGACGCTGCTCCATAATGCCTTCGCGAGCATAAACCTTGTCTTGAAGCAGGACAATTTGCTCTTTCTTTTCCTCTATGATTTGTTGAATTTCTGTTATTTTTGTTTGAACATCTGATAGACTTTGTTCATTTTTAGAGATTTCTGCTTCAATAGCTTGGACATTTTCTTGAATCTCTTTGACTTCTTCATCAACAGCTTGCTGTTCTTTTTCCTTTTGAAGAATGGTTTGTTGATTCTGCTCTAGCTGTTTCTCTGCACTATTTAAAGTGTCATTAGTTGATGCTGCATTTGCCACATAGGAAATAGGTAAAGATAATAAAAGAATCATAAGTGTGGCAATTGTTCGCTTTAAAGCTCGCATAAAGCAACCCCTTTCTCTTAACTAGTTATAACATAGAAAGGGGCCCCGTAGGTTACAATTAGATTAAAAATCCATGAAAATACTTACAATATAGGTATTATTTTCCTTTTTGCCATTCTAAAAGCGTCCGATCAGTTGGTAAAAGAAATGCAATAATACCAATTAAAGGTAAAAATGAAATAGAAATCATTGTCGGTGTTAATCCGATAAAATCAATTAACGCCCCTAAAGCGATGGAGCCAATAGCGCCCATTCCAAATGCGAGGCCAACAGTTAAACCAGACATCGTACCAATTTTTCCAGGGACAAGCTCTTGAGCGTAAACAACTGTTACTGAAAAGCTAGACATTAATATTAGACCGATCAACGCTAACACAATCAGTGAAACGGTTGGACCAACAAAAGGCAATAGAATGGTAAGTGGTACTGTTGCAAGCAAGGAGACAATAATGACGTTTCTCTTGCCAAATTTATCTGCTAACGGTCCACCTAAAAATGTACCGACTGCACCAAGTAATAAAAAGATAAAGATATAAATTTGTGACTCGGCTATTGATAAATGGTATTTTTCCATCGCATAGAAGGTATAAAAATTTGATATCGCACTTCCATACCATGATCGAGCAAAAATAAGGAAGATAATGATAAGCAGTGCATTTCTTACTGCCTTAGTAATAGAGCTATTATTTGAATTTACCTTACTAGTAGTTTGTTGCTTCCGGGTAGGTTGTAAATCTTGTAATCTACTAGAATACCATTTTGCAATATAGACTAAAAAGACAACGGCTATTGCAGCAACAATCGTAAAATATATCGAACCGAATTGGCCAAATGGGACAAGGATAAGCGCGGTTATAAGCGGTGCAAGAGCCTGACCGCTATTTCCACCTACCTGATAGATTGATTGAGCTAAGCCGCGGCGTTTTCCTGCAGCCATATAAGCCACTCTCGAGCCTTCAGGATGAAAGACAGCTGAGCCTAGTCCGATAAATATTACAGATAGCAGTATCGTAATAAAGGAAGGGGCAAATGCAAGTCCTAACACCCCGAGCATACTAAAGGTTAAGCCGATCGGAAGGGCATAGGGCATCGGACGTTTATCTGTATATAGGCCAACAACTGGCTGCATGACGGATGAGACCATGTTTAATGCAAAGCCAATGAATCCAAGCTGTGTAAAGGTTAGCCCCATTGAGTCCTCTAAAATCGGAAACATCGCAGGAATAACGGATTGGATACTATCGTTTAATAGATGACATAAGCCAATAATAAATAAAATGTTGTAAACCGTACCTGTGTCCTTCGAATATGGAACAGGCTGTTTTTGTACTGTGGCAGTGGACATAAGTATAATCCCCTTTTCGTTTGATATTATTTCGAATTCCGAAATAGTCCTTTAAACCATATTATTGTCATTTATGTGGAAAAATTCAAGAGAATTATATATTGTTAGTAACAAAGGAAGCTTAATAGGAATAATGAAACAGAAAAGGTGGGAATATGTCGAGCATTCAAATTTTAGCATCACCAAGACCTTTCGAGTTACCAGTTGAAATTGAATGCTACAATAATTGTACGAATTTCAGAAGCTGATAAATACTGGATTGAAATAATAAAGCCGATCATTACATTGCCATATGTGTACGAAGTGACTGGACTAGGTAAAAATATTTTTTCGTTTACTTAGAAAAATATTTTGCAGAAGGGGACATTCTTGAATTATATGATATTCCAATACAAAGCTGGTACAACGATTCCATTTAGCGTGCCTTGGAATATGAGGAGACAATCATGATCGATTTTAAGAATTATGTGTATCAAAATCATTTAGGAACCTTTCAATTAAACTGGAAAAATTGGGACAAGGATTTAGAGCATCACACTTTGGTAACTGAGCGTGGACAAAAAAAGAGAAGGTTGCCAAACCGAATAAAAGTTGGCAACCTTTTTCAATTTGGCTGTTTCACAATCTTTGTTTCTTTTTTAAAGTGTAGTCGTTCGTGGTTGATTTCCTCATGCAGTACTCGTTTTCCGCAGGGTGGGTGGTGAGCCTTCTCAGTGTAAACACCTGCTCAAGATTAACCTCTCCCACGCATCCCGCAGGAGTCTCGCAATCAGCTCATCATCCTTTATATAGTTAGTACTAAAAACTACAATCTTTTAGAAAAGAGCATTCAATTTAAACTTAAAGCAGATGTTTTAGCATATTCATTTCTCATTGACGGCTGTTTTAACAAGATAGATACGTGATCGCCAACACGAAATACTTTCTTTAAGGCGTCCTCGTGAATTGTAAGCAGACCTAATTCAGTTTTAATCGAATAATGAATCTCTTTTCCTTGAAATTGAACGGTCATGACTTCACCTGGAAAGCCTTCCGCACCATCCGATACTGAAAACTGTTCTGGTCGAACTGGACAAAGATTTTTTTCCTTTAATTGCGGTTCTACTCTTATGTTTTTCCATTGAATAGGGGGCGAAGTGCAAAATGGCTCAAAGGTGATTTCATCGCGCCAAATTCCTTTAATCATATTCGCTTTACCAACAAATTTAGCGACAAATTCAGTTCGTGGATTGTAATATATTTGCTGTGGTGTATCAAATTGTTCAATCTTCCCATTATTCATGACAACAATTTTATCAGCCATAGCAAGAGCTTCTTCCTGGTCGTGGGTCACATAAATAATTGTTGCTCTTGTTATACGATGGAGCTGTTGAATTTCTCTACGCATATCCATTCGTAGCTCTGCATCTAAACTACTTAATGGCTCATCCATCAATAATAGTGCTGGCTTTGGGGCAATAGCCCGAGCTAATGCAACTCTTTGCTTTTGCCCTCCGGAAAGCTCGTGTGGCATTCGATGTGAAAATGATTGAAGATTCACAATTTGTAGTACTTCCTCAATTCGTTTTTCAGGATTTGCTTTCATTTCCTTTTTCACAAATTGATGATGAAGAAGGGGAAAGCGAATATGCTCCTTAACATTCATATGAGGCCATAATGCAAATGATTGAAACACCATTCCAATATTCCGTTTTTCTGGTGGAGTAGTTTTATTTTTTTCACTGACACATTGTCCATTCATATAAATTTCACCCTCTGATGGGGAATCAAATCCTGCTAAAAGCCTCAATAAGGTTGTTTTTCCACAGCCTGATGGACCTAATATTGCAATAAATTCTCCGTCATTAATAGAGAGATTAATTGAGTGAAGAGCGGTTGTCTTACTAAATACTTTGCTTACATTTCTAATGTCTGTTGCCATTATGCATCACCTTGCTTTCCCAAATCTTTTGAATAAGAAACATAAAAAGAAATCCGACGAGCATGAGAAGAAGGATAACCATTGAAAATGCAGTTGCATGTGTTGTATATCCTGCTTGTTCAAAATTAAAAATAACGAGACCGATCGTTTCTGTTCCACTTGACCATAGTAAGGAAGAAACCGTTAATTCAGTTAAAGCGGTAAGAAAGACTAAAAAGGCACCACTCATTAACCCTGGCAAAATAAGTGGAATCAGGATCCTTTTCCATTTCGTAAACAAGGAGGCACCACTCGTTCTCGCGGCATGCTCCATCGATACATCAATTTGCAGCAGTGAGGTCACACTACCCCGAACCTGTAAAATTAGAAACCTCGTAAAATATGCGATATACATTATCCAAACGGATCCATATATTCCTGGATTCCATCCGGGAATAGGCTCCATCCATGTGAAAATCAGGGCAAGAGCAAGCACTGTTCCAGGCAGAGCATATGGAATGGCAATCATGATTTCGATCGTTTTCGTTAAAAGCGTCGGTTTTCTTACACGTAAATAGGCGATGATAGTACCGATAAAAAGCCCAATTAACGTAACGATCGCTGCTAGCTTTACACTATTTTCGATTGCATTCGATGTTTTAGAGCTAGAGAAAAGGACAAATTCAAAATGCTTTAAACTAATATTTTGTAAAGTAAAATCAAGCCCATATGCCTTGATAAGGGAAGTTGCTGCCATTGATAACAACGGGACGATGCTTGTAGAGATGAGGAAGAACCATAGTATTCCTTGAACAACTAAGCGCTTTTTCTTAGACAGTGTGAACCGCGGCTCCATATCCTCTCTAGATGCTTCGATTTGCTTTGAACGCTTTAAAAGTAACCATTGAATGAGTGTACCGATGATAGCTATTAGCCCTAACATAACGGAAAGTACAGCTCCTTTAGCAAATGCAGAAGGTCCAAAGCCGATAATCTGCTCATAAATATAGGTGCTTAACACACGAATATTGGCTGGTATCCCTAAAAATGCAGGAATCCCGAAATTATCTAAATTTGCTAAAAAGGCTAAAAGTCCGCCACTAGCAATCCCTGGTAGAGCAAGAGGTAATGTGATTCTCCGAAATGTTTTCCACCTTGAGCTACCAGAAATACTAGCCGCCATTTCAAGCTCTCTCGGAATTTTCCGTAATACACTAACTGTTAACAAGTAAACTAATGGATAATGAGAAAAGCCCATGACAACGATAATCCCAGATATGCTATATAAATTAATCGGTTGTAGCTGGCCAGGTAATAGGTTTAGAAAGGCTGCGACAGGACCATTTACGCCCATAAACTGTGTCCATGCTAACGTCGTCATATACGATGGAATAATAAATGGCAAAAAGATAAAGATTTGCAGAAGCCTTTTATGGTGAATATTTGTATAAGCAATGAGCCATGCTGTTGCCACTCCTAAGCAAACGGATAGAATGGTCGATCCAGTGACAATAATAAGGGTGTTGTAGATTGTTTTCCATGTTGCTTGCTCTGATAAAATCTCTTGAAAATGCTCAACGGTTAATCCGTTTTCAGAGGAGATGCTTAAAAGAATGAGTCTGACAACTGGAACAAAAAAGATTAGAAAAACGAGAAGAAATCCAAGTGCTTTTAGATAAACAGAGGGGAATCTTTGAGATAGATTCCCCTTTAAACGTGCTAATTGAAACATGTTTGCTGCCTCTTTTCTATCTATTGATCTCCAAATAATTTGCTGAATTCTTCCTTGTCTGCTTCACGATCCTGATATAATTCATTCAATTCAGCATTTAATACTTTCATTTCTTCAATTGTTTTTAGTCCTTCTGGTGCTTTTATGCCTTTGCGAATTGGTGTATAGCCGATTTCAGCAGCGAGGTTTTGACCATCCTCAGATAATACGAAGTCAACGAATGCTTTTGCCGCTTTCTCATTCTTCGTCTCTTTCATAATCGCAATTGGTTCTGTAATAACTGGAACACCTTCTTTAGGATATATTAAATCAATTGGTGAACCTTCCGCTTTTGCACGAGCGACAATGTAGTCAACAACCATGCCATACGCTTTTTCCCCAGAGGCTACTGCTTGTTGGACTGCACCGTTTCCTTCTGTCACCATAATCTGATTGTCCTTTAACTTTTCATAAAACTCCCAATTGAATTCATCATTTCGAGTAAATACGCCGAGATTATACGCAGCGGCTCCTGAATATAACGGACTTGGCATAATGGCTTGCTCCTTTGCCTCCTCAGAAGCTAACACCTGCCAGGAATCTGGTGCATCAGTTACTTTATCTGTGTTTATTGCTAAAATCGTCGCCATTACCTTTGTTCCTGTGTACATGCCATCTTTATCGACAAATTCTTCAGGAATTTCACTTGTCTCATTAGATTTATAGGATAATAGCATATCCTCAGCCTTTAAGCTTTCAAATGTAACTGCATCTGCGACAAGAAGAACATCTGCTTGAACCTCGCCAGCCTGTTGCTCTGCCTGAATTTTACTAATGACTTCTTCTGTACCTGAGCGGAAAATCTCCACATTTACATCTGGATATTTTTCATTAAATGCATCAACAAGCTTTTGAGCATCCTCGTCAGGCTGTGATGTGTAAAAGGATAAATCGCCTGAGATATCACCTGATTCCCCACCGTTATTCGATGAAGAAGAGTTGCTACTACATGCAGCTAATAAGACAAGAATAAGAAAAAAGCTAAGAAGTTTTTTTACCTTTGCCATGAATGAAATCCTCCTATATGAATCAATTATTGCTAGAGATTAAACGAGCGACGAATCTCTCATAAGTTCTAGTCTATTCATTCAATATTAAGGAGTAATAAAGAGACGGTAGAGCTTTTGTAAAATTAATGTAAAAAAATATCGGATTATGTAAAGGGGATAGATAGAAGTTTGCGAAGAAAAAATAAAAATCCTTTATGCTGATTGTTAGTCCTTTCCCTAACGAATCAGCATAAAGGAATTTACCCAAGATTATCCTTTTCCAAGCACCCATTTGCTTTTTGAAAACATGACATATGCAATGAGGAAGGAGATAACGATAAAGATTGTTGAGCTCCCGACAACGAGGAGGATACTCGTTGCATCGTAAATGCCATAGATTAATTGCTTAATAAGCGCATAGATATTTAAAAACGGAATCATAAAATATGTTGCTGATAATTCGTTCGCTGAAGTTCCGATTAAGATAAAATAAGGAACCATCGCTAATGTTGTCACTGGCGAAATATAGTTTTGCGCTTCCTTCATCGTATTAGCTAATAAACTAAGCACCATTTCCAAGCTTGAAATAAGCAGGGCAAAGAAAATAATTCCGACAAGTAAGCTCACTGTGAAAAATCCAATATTTTTATCCAATTGAAGAGCTTCTGCAAGTTTTTCGGTAAACAAGTTCACACCAACAATAAAAGTTATGACTGAGAAAATACCACTAATCATACTTAGCGCGGAAATCGTTAACCATTTCCCAAGAATAATATGAAGTCGATGAACAGGTGTCATAAGCAATGCTTCCATTGTCTTTCGTTCCTTTTCACCTGCGAACAAGTCATTTGCAGCAGGTAGACCTCCCATAAGTACTGCAAGGACAATAATGAGCTGAGCAAAAATACTAACCATATAAAGGGACATATCGTCACCTTCACTTACGCTCTTTAAACTAATTTGAAAAGGTTCAATTTCCGACGGGTCAATTTGATGCTCAACAAGGCGTTGCTGAATAAACTCTTGTTTTTTCATTGTTAGCGTATTGGCAATGAGATCTGAGGCGTTTCCACCCTTTGTACTTGTTGGATCAGCCTGGATAATGACTTCTGGTATTTCACCTTTTTCTAGCTGCTTCATAAAATCTGAATCTGTTGAAATAGCGACAACAGCGTCTCCATTTTCGACCATTTTTAATGGGTCCTCAGATGAAACAATCTCTAATTCTTCAATACCTTCTAACCAATTCGTCACTTGTTTGTCTGAAGCAGAATCAACCGCTACTTTTACTTGTTCAACCTCATCATTCATAAATACCTTTTCCATAAAGAACAATAATCCGATATTGAATAATATAGGTAGAAGGATGCTTAAAACAATTGTTTTTCGATCACGTAATGCATCCTTTAATTCCTTCATAAATACATGCCAAGCCATTAGTTAGCCCCCCTAACAATTCGAGACATAAAGATGTAATTTAAATCTTCACTTTCTTCTTGTTTGTATAATTCGTCGATCGTACCGTTATAGACCATTTCTCCTTTGTGAATCATCACAATCGATTGGCAAAGTTGTTTCACTTCTTCCATGATATGGCTTGAGAAAATAATCGTTTTGCCTTCCTTTCGTAGCTGATGAATCAATTCACGAAACATATTTGCCGACGTGATATCAAGTCCTGTTGTTGGTTCATCAAAAAGGATAATTTCCGGGTTATGGATGAGTGTCCGAGCAATTGTAACCTTTTGACGCATACCTTTTGAAAACCCTCCTACTCTCCGATCTAAGTAATCCTTCATTCCGAAGCGAACAGCAAGATAATCAATTCTCGTCTTCGTTTCATGCTGGCTCATCCCGTATAGCTTTGCGAAATAAGCTAGATTTTCACGAGCTGTTAATCTGTCATATAAGCCTGTTTCACTGCCGAATAAAACACCAATTTTTGCTTTGATTTTCATTGGATCCTTATGGATGTTGATGCCCTCGATATGGATGGTTCCTGCTGAAGGCTCTAATATTGTTGATATCATTCGAAGCAATGTTGTTTTCCCGGCCCCATTTTCCCCAAGGAGTCCAACGACATCACCTTTTTTTATTTGAAATGAAACATCTTTAACAGCTTCAATTGTATTTTTCTTATCTTTAAAAAATCTTGATACATGTTGGATATCAATCATTTTTTAGTTCCTCCCTTGACTGCTTTAACTGTCTTCATCATAAGGAATTTCTTATTTACATACACCGATCATGTCGTGAAACTTCCTTTTTTTGTCGTGAAAATACCAAATCCTCTCATGAACGTGATAAACTATTGGTAAATCTATACTTGGAACGAGTGGGAACATGATTAAGGTTGGATTAGTAGATGACCAGAAATATGACTTAGAGAAGTTAACAATTACTCTATCAAAGGAAGAGAATATTGAAATTGTCTTTGCGACAAATAATTCTGAGGAAGCCTATGCCCTAATTAAAGAGGGGAATATTGATTTGCTCATTACCGATATTGAAATGCCAGCATTATCAGGCTATGAGCTTGCTGATTTTATCAATAGTTATGCAATGGATATAAGCGTCATTTTTGTAACGGGTCATAGTGGCTATGCTGTTCATGCCTTTGAGCTAAATGTTCTGGATTACATTATGAAGCCTTTTTCAAAGGAACGGTTGCTAAAGGGAATTAATCGGCTTCAAAAGAAAAACGAAGTAGTTGATAAAGCAAAATTAGTGTTGAAAAATAAATCGGAAATCTTTTTTATCGATAAGAAGGATATTATATATATTGAAAGAACGGGCCGATCAACAACGATTAATACAAGCGGGGGAGAATATACAACATACCAAACGTTAAATGAGCTTGAAGAGGAGCTATCAGGCTCACATTTCGTTAGGTCACATCGAGGATTTATTATAAACATACATTATGTAAAAAACTTCTCACTATATACGAAAAATTCATATACAGTACATTTTCAAGGGACGAAAAAAAACGCAATCATCACAAAAATGAGTCTTGATAAGCTACAAGACAAGTTTTACAACTAGGGGAATGAAAGTGAAATCTTTTTATTATCCAGGAATCATTTTTATCATCCATCTTATTGGCTGGACTCAGCTTTTCATAAGTCATTCATATTTATCGCTCATCATCCTACTTTGTATAAGCGGAGGTATCTTATTTTATTATCGCAATGAGTTAAAACAGATGCGGTTTTTACTTGCGACATTGCCGATAGAGGAAACAATCTATATAGTTGGTATACAAATCGTATTTTTACTAATTGTTATCTTGGCAGGAACCGTTGAAATACAGGTTGTTGGAATGTGTGGAATTCTTTTTGTGAGTTAATCCGAATAAAGCTCTATCCTCGTTTAGCAAAGGAAAAGGAGCAGATTGTTCAATTTGAAGCAAAAATAACCGAAATGAATGAGCAATTTCTTGCAATTCGCAGCCAAAGGCATGACTTTTTAAAACATGTTAATGCGATAGATTATTTAATTGACCAGGATGCAAGCGTTGAGGTAAAGCAATATTTTCGTGAGCTGCTAGGTGAGTACCAGGAAATCAATCAGACAATAAAAGGTGAAGAAGCTCATATCGCGGCAATTCTTTTGAAGGAAAAGAAGCGAGCTGAGAAAAATGGCACGAAGGTAGTGTATAAGCTAGATGCACCTGTTTCGGCGATTCCGATGAACAAAATCGACCAGGTTCAATTTGTAACGAACTTAGTTGAAAATGCAGTAGAGGGTGCACAAAGCTACCATATGCGATTTAACCGTTCCAGCTTACATATCCGAACGGAAATTCACGGAGGCATTTATATTTTTGAAATCAAAAATAGTGCATATTTTCCAGATAAGCATTTGTTAGATAAATTGTTTGATAGCTTTGAAATAAGTACAAAAGGTGAGAACCATCAAGGACTTGGGACATTTATTATTTCAAAACTGGTGGAATCACACCATGGACGTTTAAGCTACAATTATTTTCATGATGAATTATTAATAAAAATAAAGCTTCCATTAATTGTTGGGAATGAAAAAAGTGCCAAATAAAGAGATGCGTATTTTAGAAATACCGAAGTGGGGAAGATATTTACGAGAACGGTGGCGTGAATTATTTGCAGGTCATCTTACATATGAGGAAATAAAGGAAATTGGGATGGATTATATTCTATGGCATTTGTGTAGTTGGGAAAGAGTAGAGTGTTTGGAGAAGGAAGCAGCAATAGAAGCTTTTCACAAACAGGCAAAGCATAAATTAACGGTGTTTTATCAATTTGTTGACGAAGCATACCTTTTTGAACATGCCAGGTCTCTTAAAGTGACTGACCTTCCTTATGTTGAAGCTCATATGAACTATAGTGATATGTACGTTTTGGATTGGGATAACGGTTGGTCATTTATATTAACACATGAAAGTGAAATAGGGCCGTTTTTTATTAAAAGATACTAGGAAACAAGCGAATCTTCAGCGTGAAGGTTCGCTTGTTTTATGTGGAATAATATTCTTCACTTTATTTTGTATAAATGCTTTTTGACGAAAAGAATAAAAACAATCGTATTGAGCAACTATAAAGAGAGGATTCCATTTGTTGTAAATTACATTTGCGCGAAACTGAAATAAGTCTATGAAAAAATGCTTCTTTAGTTAGAAAAGAGAATTGGAGAACGAGCATGGTAGCTACATATGTCATTCCTTATACAACAGCAATTATTTTTTGGTTAATTATTATTTTTTCAAAAAAGCATATTACGAAAATGGAAATGTATACAACATCGTTTTTTGCCCTTTACTTTGAATTATTCGCCAATCTTATTTTAGATATTAAGTATGATTTATATGGTTATTTTGATAAAGGTGTAAGCTTTCGAACAATACCAATCGTTATTTTGATTTTTCCTGCCGTTAGTATTTTATATTTGAATTTTTATCCTTACAATAAATCCTCTTTAAAAAAGTTTCTCTATATTATGATTTGCACAATAATTGGCGTTTTCTTTGAATGGGTGTTTTTACAAGGTTACTTTTTTTATCATAATGGATGGAAGCTATGGTATTCGTTCGTAAGTTATCCACTGATTTTTTATATCCTTACGTTAAATTTACGAATCACCCGCAAATTAAAACGTAAGGGGAGTTAGTTTTCCACTTTTAAAACCATTCTTACTGTTTTTAGAATATGTCCATCAAAATAATCATCAAATTCCGAAACGATGTTAAATCCTTTTGCTTTGTAAAACGTTGTTCCGATACGATTATCCTTTTCGACATTTATTACTATTTCTTTCACACCTTCAAGGGTTTTAATTCCCTTTTTTAATAAGGCTGTACCAATCCCTTTACCGTGGTGCTCAGGAAGGATATAAACAGCACCAAGCTCAGCTTTACCATCCTCCTTTACGGGGGAAAAGTTAATAAAGCCAACAATTTTTCCCCCAACCTCTGCAACCCAAATAAATGAGTTTTTTAATCGTTTTTGCATCATCTCATCACTATAAGCTGAATTCAGGAAGCTTTCTTGAATATCATATGGAATAATTCCTTCGTATGTATAATGCCAGCTTGTTTTCGCGACTTGCTGTACTTGTTCGATATCTTCTATTTGCATTTCCCGAATTGTAACGTCCATCTTCATCGTCCCTCCTACTATTATTTTGAATAATGTTTTTCCTGTGCTAAAGGTATAAAAAATAGAGCATCTCCAAAGAAACGCCCTATTTTTATTGTTTATTACTGTATCATCAAAGGTATGGAAGAATCAACCAACCGCCTAAAGCTCCAGTGACAACAATGATCCAGGGGGGGAGCTTCCAATAAACTAACATGCTAAAGAGAATCGCAGCAAAGGCAAAGTCCGGAGCACTTAAAATAGAGCTTTGCCAAATCGGTTGGTAAAAAGCTGCAATTAATATCCCAACAACTGCAGCATTAACACCTAATAATGCCCCATTTATGCTTTGGTTACTACGGAGCATATTCCAAAATGGCAGCGTACCAAGGATGAGCAAAAATGCCGGTAAAAAGATGGCGATAGTTGCAATGACCCCACCTTGCCATCCGTTCATGACAGCTCCAAGATAAGCAGCAAATGTAAATAATGGACCGGGAACAGCTTGTGCTGCACCATAGCCGGCAAGAAAGGCTTCCTCAGACATCCATCCAGTTGGGACAAATTCCTTTTCTAATAATGGTAAGACGACGTGTCCGCCTCCAAACACTAATGATCCTGAACGATAAAAGCTATCGAACATGGCGACCCAGCTTAACGATGTAAGATCGTTCATAATCGGCAGTGCAATTAATAAGCCAAAAAACAGTGCTAAACAGATGATTGCAAACCTTTTTGAAATTGGAAATTGAACCGTTTTTTCATTGCTGACCTGTTCATTTTTATAGAATAGATACCCTACAAAAGCTGCAATAAGAATGACTCCTACCTGGGTCAAGGCTGATTGCCATAAAAGCGTGCCGACCAATGCAATGAGAGCGATCGCTTTTCTTTTTAAATCAGGTGTTAATTTTTGTGCCATTCCAATAATTGCATGAGCAACTACAGCAACGGCCACGATTTTTAATCCATGGATAAAGCCTGAAGTACTAATATGTAAGCCTTGAAGCAGAATAGCAAATAAAATAAGGGCAATGACAGATGGGAGGGTAAAACCAATAAAGGACGTGATTCCGCCGAGCAGTCCTCCTTTCATAACGCCGATCCCGATGCCAACTTGGCTACTTGCTGGCCCAGGGAGGAATTGACAAAGTGCTACTAAATCAGCATAGCTCTTTTCATCTAGCCATTTTCTTCGGCGAATATATTCCTCGTGAAAATAGCCAAGATGTGCGACAGGACCACCAAATGAGGTTAAGCCAAGCCTAGTTGAAACAAGGAGGATTTCCCATAATGTTGCTAAGGTTGTTTTTAGTCTCATCTTCAAGCTCCTTTACTCTTTTATTTCCTTAAAAAGTTCATAGGCTTTCTTTCTAGCTTCTTCTAAAACACTCTCACCTTTAGCTGTTGTTGTATAATACTTTCTTATTTTTCCATCAATATTTTTATCCTCACGCATAAGCAGTCCATCTGTTTCCATCGTGTGAAGGATTGGATAGAGCGTACCGGCGCTGATGCTATAACCGTGCTCCTTTAATTCCTCAAGCATCCAAAGTCCATAAATCGGGTGTTCCTTTGCATGATGGAGAATATGAATATGGATAAATCCTAAAAATAGCTTTCTAAGTACTTTATCATCCAACGATTTATCACCACCTTTCATAATCGAAAACCAATATCGAAATCCGATATCAAGATTCGAAAAGAGTATACCATATAAAACTTATAAAGAGGGAGAGGATGAAATAATATAGTAGAGGGTGTGGTGAAACTTCTAAGTCATTCTACTCGGCAGACGATTGTTTTATTGGTAAACTAAATTATATCTTTTTAAAAGATGATCATAATTGAAAACCCTTTCTCGTGGTGCGAATATAGCTGAAAATTTGTCATTACGTTCTTTAAATATATATAAGTATTCTAAACGCCAAACTTGGAGGAAACTGATGGTGAAAATTCGTTCATTTTTAAATCCATATCGAATGCCGATGGCCATTGCACTGAGCTTAATGCTAATAGAGTTAGCGGTTGAGCTTATTCATCCACTGCTAATGGCAAAAATAATTGATGATGGAATCGTAAATAAGGACCTTTATGTTGTTTTACTGTGGGGGGGAGTGATGCTTGGAATTTCCCTTCTTGCGTTTATGTCAGGTATTATTAATTCCTTTTATGCTTCACATGTCAGTCAAAGCTTTGGATTTGATATTCGGAAACAACTTTTTGAAAAGGTACAGCGATTTTCCTTTGAGCAATTAAGCCGTTTTCCGACTTCTTCACTCATTACGCGGATGACAAATGATATTACCCAGCTGCAAAACACCTTGTTTATGGGACTGAGAATTATGTTAAGAGCCCCGCTTCTCGTCATTGGTGCAGTGATTATGTCATTTGTCGTTAATCCTCTGTTAGCAAGCGTGTTTGTTTTCGTTATTCCGATGATTATACTGACTCTTATTTGGATTATGAGAAAAGGTAGTACATTGTTTAATAAAGTTCAGGCAAAGCTTGACTTTGTTAACGGTGTTTTACGAGAAAACTTAGTCGGGATGAGATTAATCAAAGCGTATGTAAGACGTGATCATGAAATCAAACGGTTCACAAAAGCAACGGATGAGTTGAGAGATAAGACGATTACAACTTTACGGCTCATTGAAACCTCAATGCCAGTTCTATTATTTGTTATGAATATCGCAATTCTCGTTATTTTATGGTTTGGCCATGCTCAAGTGATAGATGGGAATATTCAGGTTGGTGAGGTTGTTGCCCTCGTAAACTATGGGTTAAGGGTGACGTCAGCCCTATCTATGTTTTCGTTTATCGTTATGTTTTTATCACGCTCTCGGGCATCAGCAGCCCGGATTTCTGAAGTGTTACATATCGAGGAAAAAAGTGAAGCCTTGGAAAATAAATGTAAGATAACAGAAGGAAAGGTTAGCTTTGAACATGTTTCGTTTACGTATCCTGGAACAAAAGAAGTTGTCTTGAAGGATATTTCTTTTACAGCAGCAGCAGGCTCGACGATTGCCATCATGGGTGGAACAGGCTCAGGAAAATCATCTCTCTTTCAGCTGTTACCACGTTTATATGATGTAAATGAAGGTGACATTTTCCTTGATGGGGTATCAATTGCTGAATTCGATAGCAAAAGCCTGCGTCGGCAAATTGGCTATGTACCACAGGAGGCGATTTTATTTACTGGAACGGTGAAGGAAAATATTTCGTGGGGAAAAGAGGATGCATCATTAGCCGAAATCATTGAGGCAACAAAGGCGGCTCAAATCCATGAAACGATCGAAAAGCTTCCACATCAATATGAAACCAAAATTGGTCAAAAGGGTGTTAATTTATCAGGTGGGCAAAAGCAGCGTCTTTCTGTTGCCCGTGCATTAGTAAGAAAGCCTAAACTGCTTCTGCTTGATGATAGTACAAGTGCATTGGATGTTAAGACGGAAAGAAAATTATTAGAAGCCTTGCGGAATTACTCATGTACAACATTGCTTATTACGCAAAAGGTAAGCACAGCACAGCAGGCGGATAAAATTTTACTTCTTGATGATGGGATTCTAATTGCAGAGGGTACACATGAACAGCTGCTGAAAACATCTCCTCTTTACGGGAAAATTTGTCAATCACAAATGATGGAGGAGGTTCGACATGTTAAAGCAACTAACTAGTCCTTTTAAATATGAGCGATTAAAAATAAACAATCAAGCAGGTATAGAAGCGAAGAAAGACAGGAAAAAAGTGAATCTATCAACGTTAAAACGATTGTGGGTTTACTTATCTGAAAAGCGAATGCTACTTTGCTTAGTTCTCCTTATGGTTGTCTTAAGCTCTGGCTTAGGCTTATTAGGACCATATTTAATTGGACATACAATTGATCACTTCATTGTGACAAAGGAAATAAACGGGTTATTTCTGTTGTTGGTCAGTTTAACCGTTGTTTTTGCCTTTCATTCGCTTTCGTTATTTTTACAAAATTACTGGATGATTAGTGTCTCACAATTTACCGTTAATCGAATGAGATCAGATTTATTTAGACAATTTCATCAGCTTCCGATTGCTTTCTTTGATAAAAGACAGCATGGGGAATTAATGAGTCGTGTAACAAATGATATTGAAAATGTCAGCTCGACATTAAATAGCTCATTTATTCAGGTTATATCAAGTGTTTTAACCTTAATTGGTACTGTCACAGTGATGGTTATTCTTAGTCCACTGCTTACTCTTGTGACAATGATCATTATTCCTTTAATGGTCATTGGGATGAAGTGGATTACAAAGCGGACCGGAAAGCTGTTTAAGCAGCAGCAACAAAACTTAGGAGAATTAAATGGTTATATCGAAGAGATTATTTCTGGACAAAAGATGATAAAGGCCTATTCCCAAGAGGAAAAAGTCATTTCTCAGTTTGTTGGGAAAAGTAATCAGCTTAAACTTTCGGGCTTTTGGGCACAGACAATTTCAGGCTTTATTCCAAAGGTTATGAATATGTTAAACAATATAAGCTTCGCGATTGTCGCTGCAATTGGGGGATTATTGGCGTTAAATGGCTTGGTCACGATCGGAATCATTGTTATATTTGCCGAATATGCGAGACAATTTACTCGTCCTTTAAACGATCTAGCAAACCAATTTAATACGCTTTTATCAGCAATCGCGGGGGCTGAAAGAGTTTTTGACATTCTTGATGAAGAGAAAGAAATAAACGAATTCGAGGCTAATGGAGTTGTTCCGTCATTACAAGGAGAAGTCGAGTTTTCAAATGTGTCTTTTTCTTACGATGACGGTGATGACAAGCAAACAATTGAAAATGTTAGCTTCCATGCTTCTCCTGGTGAAACGATCGCTTTAGTAGGACCAACAGGTGCAGGGAAAACAACGCTAATTAATTTAATTTCAAGGTTTTATGATGCAAATCAGGGAGAAATTTTCATTGATCGGTTGCCTATTGGACAGTTGAACCGTGATGAACTTCGAAAGCAGATGGCATTTGTGCTACAGGATACATTCCTATTCCATGGCACCGTGCTGGAAAATATTCGTTATGGAAGATTAGATGCAACAGATGAAGAAGTAATAGAAGCGGCTAAATTAGCAAATGCTCACTTCTTTATTCAAAAGCTACCGAACCAATATAAAACGATTATTAGCTATGATGGTAATGGCATCAGTCATGGACAAAAGCAGCTGCTTGCTATCGCTAGAGCAATGCTAGCAAATCCAACGATTTTAATTTTGGATGAAGCAACTAGCAGCATTGATACAATTACTGAACTGCGAATTCAAGACGCTTTGGCAAGGCTAATGAAGGGAAGAACTACCTTTGTCATTGCACATCGTCTCAATACGATCAAAAAGGCAGACCAAATTCTCGTTTTAAAGGAAGGAAAGATTATTGAAAAAGGAACACATGAGGAATTACTTCAATTAAAGGGCTTTTATTCTGAGATGCAACATAAAAATTGAAGCGAGATGATTTCATCCCTTCTACAAGAGACAGTATGAATCAAAATGCTGTTTTTCGTAGGAGGGATTTGTTTTTTAGCAAAAATTGTAATGACAATTTCTTGTTTTCATATTATTCTATAAAGGAAATATATGGTTTTTCTATTCTTTAAATCTGCTAATTATCATTAACTTAAGCCCTTTTTAAAATATTGGTGTTATAAACATTGTTAAGCGGAAATCAATCATAACGAAACTAATTAAAGGCAACAAAGTTTATGAAAACAGCCTTTACTTACAAATAAATAAATGAATGAATCGACAAGTAAGTGAAGACACATAAGTGGATGGCAAATAGACTAGAGAGATAAAAGGAAATAAAGGAGAAAAGGATGAAAAGAATTTTCGTTTTATTACTTGCTATTCCGATTGCTATTACACTCGTTTCTTGTAGTCAAAAGGAAACGAAGGAGGAAAATACCATTTCTGTGGCTAATTTAACGAATAGAGAAGAGGCGATTCTTTCAATTACGTCAGATAATTCCTCTGTATTTGAGTTTCAACTAGATAATCGGAAGTATAAGCAATTATTGCTTTGGGTAGAAAAATACGAATTAGGAAAGTTGGTCAATGAAGAAATTAACTTCATGACGACTGAAGTTGAAGGAAAAGGTACGATTATTTTTACAGCATCCCAACCAGATGACGAGCAAAATCAGTTTGAGTTTCATATAGGAGTCGAAAGCAATCGTTCAACAAGTAGCGCAAATGCTGTTGATTCACTTGCAAATGCTTCTCCTGATGGTGTGTCATATTCCTGGGAAACAAATCCATCAATAAGCATTAAAAACGAGATGGTCTTTTCTAGCATATGTATATCAAAGCCAGGAGCTGAGGGCATGTCATCGTTGTCTACAGAATTTTATCAAGATGTAGATAGACATATAGATAAGCTTAAAGAGTATGATACTGTTTATCTCCTTAGAGGTGAATTTAAGTAGCACTAGTGTAAATCCATTTAAAAAACGTTTGGAAAGAAAAGAATCCAAACGTTTTTTTAGGCTAATTTTATTGTACTGCACTTTCATCCATGTAAAGAAGCTCCCAAAGATGGCCGTCGATATCTTGAAAACTCCATTGGTACATAAATCCATAGTCCTGTTTGTCAGTTGCAGCTGTTCCACCAGCTTCAAGAGCTTTGTTAACGATTTCATCTACTTGCTCCTTACTGTCAACAGATAATGCGATAATCACTTCTGTACTTTTCGTTGAATCTGCAATCTCTTTTTTCGTAAATTCTTTAAAACGCTTTTCTACTAATAACATCGCATAAATACTATCATTAATCACCATACATGCTGCTAGCTCGTTAGTAAATTGAGGATTGAATTCAAATCCTATTTTTGAAAAAAATTCTTTTGATTTGTCTAAATCTTTTACAGGTAAGTTAACGAATATTTTTTGCACACCCATGTTTCCCATCTCCTTTGGTATGAAGATTACCCCTTGATTAAAAGAAAAAGGAGAGCTTAACTTTACAAAAGGTAAGTAATCTTTTGAGTTTATCATAAAGCATAATTTACCACTTATCAAGTTATACTTTATAGTTGGGAAACTATTTATTTAGGATGAGTGATTTATAAGTATTAGGTGAAAGTAATATCGAACTATTGCAGAGAAGTGATAAAAAATGGAAGTCATACAATTGATAAGGGATGGATAACATGGTAAAATTTACATAAATAGTTAGTTAGTTGAATAACTAAGAAGGAGTGGTGAAATGGCTAAACCAAATGTTATTACGAAAAACGATCTTCTTCAAAGTGCAAAGCAATGTTTGGTGGAAGGTGGGATTGAGAAATTTACATTAAGGGCTGTAGCGGAAAAATCGGGAGTAACGCAAGGAACGGTTTATTACCATTTTCGTACAAAGGAGCAGCTAATATTAGAGCTAGTGCAAGAGATTTGTGAGGATTCCTGGAATAGCTTATCACAAACTGATGAGGGTGTTTTAAAGGAGGCGATTGAGTCAGCAAAAAGTCGCTGTTCGTACGACTCCTTTTACCATAAATTATTTATTACATTAGTATCGACAGGCTTTACGAATGAAAAAATTAGACATCAGCTTGGAGAGATGATTGGTAGAGAAAATGATATTCTTACAAGGCAATTGGAAAAATTGTGGTCGGAATCACCGATTAAAGGTGTTTCCGTTGAGACATGGGGGATTTTCTTTAATGCACTTGTTGATGGAATTGCTCTACAGGCTATATTGAAAAAGGATTTTCCAATTGAAAAAACATATGCAGAGCTTGAACATTTCGTAAATGGAATTAGTTCTTTACAAAACAAGGAGGAATCGGAATGAAAAGTTATATTGTAACTGCAATTTGGGGGTTGTTTATATGGCTTTTTGCAACGCTTTTCTTCGTATTTTTCGGTGAACGTGTATTATTTACTCCTGGAACAAAGGAGTTTTTGATAAGTTTGCTTTTATTACTCATTGGAACGGCACTTCTTTTATGGCTTGTTACTCATCTCTATTTATTAGTTGATAAATCGGAGAATGCGGCGATTAAGTTTGGTATCATCGGAACTATGCTTGGTTTAGCTTTAGATACGTTTTCTTTGGCAAATCACCAGCTGCTTTTTCCGAAATTAAGTTATCAACAGGTTATTGCATTTGCCGCATGGTTGACATTTGCTTATGCTATTTATTTATTCATTCCAACTGTCATGAACCTGCAAAAAAGGAAAGCGATAAAGCCGTAATTCTCGGATAAAGACAAAATGGAGGCATAAATGGAAATTTCAAATAAAGAATTTAATGTTAAAGATCAACAATATGTGATAAGGTCTGCTGCTATGAACGATGCGAAACAATTGTCTGAGGTAAGAGTCCAGATTGATGGAGAAACAGAATATCTCGATCGGGAAAGCGGAGAAGGATTTATTGATGAAGAAGGCTTTAAGCAGCTGATCATAAAAGATAGCGAAGCAAGCAATCATCTCTTTTTAGTTGCCGAAGTCAACGGAGAAATCGTTGGGTTTTCTCGATGTGAAGGAAGCAGTTTAAAAAGACTTTCACACAAGGTAGAATTCGGTGTATGTGTGTTAAAAAGCTATTGGGGCTTTAGTATTGGGAAAAATCTATTAAAGGAATCAATTCGTTGGGCTGATGCCAATCATATTAAAAAAATGAATTTAGCTGTTCTAGAAACGAATAAAAAAGCGATTAAGCTATATGAGTCAGAAGGCTTTGAAGTAGAAGGAATATTAAAAAATGATAAGCTTCTCTCAGACGGAAACTATTATCATACTGTCTTGATGGGGAGATTTACTCTGTAGCATGATAGAGGCAGGTGGTTATTCCCTGCCTTAATTTATTGATAAGAAATACTTATCAATCTTGTTAATAATAATCAAATTTATTTATAGTTATGATTCGTGTACGATTTATATAGAGTGTTAGCAAGAGGATTTATCAATGCTAAGGGGGAGAACCTATGATTATTGGTTTACACCACGTGCAAATAACAATTCCTAAAGGTTCAGAAAAAGAGGGGAAGAACTTCTATTGTCATCTGTTAGGACTACCCGAGATCGAAAAACCTAAGTCCTTAAAGGGCAGGGGAGGTTTTTGGCTGCAAGTAGGAAAAGAGCAAGTACATGTTGGAACAGAGGAAAATGTCGATAGGCTCGCAACAAAAGCCCACATCGCTTATCAAGTAGATGATCTCTCACATTGGAGAAGAGTTTTAGCGGAAAAAGGAGTGAGGTTGATTGAATCTGTACCAATACCTAATTATGAACGGCTTGAATTTAGGGATCCCTTTGGCAATCGAGTTGAAATGATCCAACAATTAACAACATGAAAATGGTAATTCCCTATAAAGGGAACGTGTAGAAAAAAACTGTATCGACTATGATCAGTTCACATAGAGATACAGTCTTTCTTATTATTGCTTTTCTTCTATTAATTCATTTTGTTCCTTGTTTAACATCGTCACAATGACATTTTCAATCCGATTTTCTGATACCTCAGTTACTTCAAATACTAGATTTTTATATGTAATGACTGGACGAGCCTCATTCGATGGAATATAGCCGATTTCACCAATAAGGAAGCCACTTAATGTATCGTAATCGTCAGTTGGAAAATCGATATGTAAAATGTCCTCAAGCTTGTAGAGGTGGGTAATTCCTGAAATTGAAAATTTATTAGTTGCCAGCTGCTTCACTTCTTCATCCTCAGGACCATCAGACTCACTAAAGATTTCGCCGACAATTTCTTCGATAACATCCTCAATTGTAATTAATCCTTCTGTTCCACCATACTCATCAACAACGATAGCGATATGAACATTGTTTTTTTGCATGACGGTAAATAATACGTCAATGCTTTGTGTTTCAAGGACAAAGTATGGCTTGCGAATTAAATTCTTTAAATCAAATTCGTTATCATTGTCCTGATCGATAAATTGGAATAAGTCTTTTACATGTAAGATCCCGACGATGTTATCAACATCACCTTCATAAACAGGGAATCTCGTATATTTTTCTAAATTAACTAATTTCACCGTTTCTTGCAAGGTTGCGTCAATTGAAAGAACCGACATGTCTGTTCGATGGGTGAAAATGTCTGAAACGATTTTATCATTAAACTCAAAGATGTTGTTGATCATTAGTTTTTCTGTGATTTGAATCGTTCCTTGCTCACCTCCAACATCAACCATCATGCGAATTTCCTCTTCTGTTGCTTCTTCATTTTTTGCATTCGGATCAACTCCGAATAAACGAACAACAGTATTTGTTGAAAAGGTCAAAAATTTAACTAATGGCAGACATATTTTAAATAACCAAGTAAGAGGTGTAACTGCAAAATTTGAGATTGTTTCAGACTTTTGTAAGGCCAGCTGCTTTGGTACAAGCTCACCGAAGACAAGTGTGAAATACGATAGAAGGATCGTAATCACAACAACTGAAGCTGTGCCAAGTACATTCATGGATAACGGAACTCCTAAATTATATAAAAGCTCTGCTAAAGGTCCAGCAAAGAAGTCAGCAGCAAACGCACTCGCTAAAAATCCTGCTAATGTAATCCCGATTTGGATTGTGCTTAAAAATTGGCTTGGTTGAGATATGAGCTTATAGAGCATTTTAGCCTTTTTATCTCCATCTTCAGCCATCCGTTTTACTTTGTTATCATTTAGGCTAACCAATGCCATTTCTGATGCTGCAAAAAAAGCATTTACAATAATAAGTATAATAAGTGTTGTTAGTGCAAAAGCCAATGAGTGTACCCTCCATCAATTCCCTAATTCATTTTTTTATTTCAAGTGAACTTTTCAAAGATGAATTTTAATAGGAGCTAATCTTTTTTGATCACTACATTAATAATAGTTGATTCAATTCAATGTTTCAAATATTTGTCATTCTATGTAGGGGCAACTCTGTTCCGCGATATGGTGAGTGGATATAACCCCTTCTAAATATAGTTTGTTTAAATCATGTACATATACACCGATCGCATGCTTTGCGCCATTTCTAAAAGCATCTTTACAAAATCAAAACAATAAATTTACAAAATTATACATGTTCTTTATATTCTCTTTAAATTCGACAAGTAACATAAGGCAATGAAGGACAAGTGAATAGCAATAGGTTGTGAATAAGAGAAACCACCAAAAGAATTAGGAGTATGACGAAATCGTTACCCCTGTGTTTTTTTGTGGTTTTTTATTTTTAGCTAGGGCTTTATTAACGCTTTGTGCCTCCGCTTTCGGAAGTTGGCAAGTGAATAACAGAGCATTAGCTTGCAAAGTGAATATGTAATAGGAGTGAGCATGGATGAATGTTTATCAGGAGTTTACGAGACGATTGAAGGAAGATCGGTTGATCGCATCTATAAAGGATCCGAAAAGCTTAGACATGTTTCTTGAAACAAATATACAATCTGCGATTTTACTAACAGGAAATATAAGTGTTATTAAACGATATGTTGAGCTTCTAAAAAAGAATAATCGATTTGTTTTTTTACATATAGAAAAAATTCCTGGTATTAGCTATGACCGGGAAGGGTTAAAGTTTATCGCGAAATTTGTTAATCCAACAGGAATCGTAACAACGAAAAGCTCGCTTATCCAACTAGCGAAAAGGGAAGGGCTTATTACGATTCAAAGGCTTTTTTTAGTTGATACAGAGGCGGTGGAAAATGGTCTACATTCAGTAGCTGAAATCCAGCCGCATGCTTTAGAAATCATGCCAGCACTTATTCCCGAAATGATAGCAAAGCTAAAGGATGAAACGAATCTACCTATTATTACTGGCGGGCTAATTCAAGAGCAGCGCCATATCGATGCTGCATTAAAGAGTGGAGCTGTGGCTGTATCGACAGGGAGGCCTTGGCTTTGGAAGGTGCAGCAGCCCACGCTTTCAATGAAAAGATAATAAAGCAGTCTTGAAAAGGATATTCAGTAAAAAAGTCTTGTTATAAAGGAGGAGCTTTCATGAAACGCGTTGAGCTAAAAAATGTCTCCAAATCGTATGATG
Source organism: Metabacillus sp. 22489 (assembly GCF_052044855.1). Lineage (NCBI taxonomy): Bacteria > Bacillati > Bacillota > Bacilli > Caryophanales > Bacillaceae > Metabacillus > Metabacillus sp. 22489. The sequence continues at coordinate 119,246 of NZ_JBQENT010000002.1, read as the reverse complement.
GGAAGACGAATGTAATGAAGGATATAAATGTAGCAATTGAACCAGGTGAGTTTTTTGTTCTAGTAGGTCCTTCTGGTTGTGGGAAGAGTACGATGCTGCGAATGATCGCAGGTCTTGAGGAGGTTTCGGCTGGTGAATTGTATATTGGAGAGCAATTTTCGAATAAATTGCCACCAAGTGCGCGAAATCTCTCAATGGTTTTTCAAAATTATGCACTTTATCCACATTTAAGTGTGCAACAAAATATTACCTTTGGGTTACATACGAAGAAAATCTCAAGGCAGGAGCAGCAGCAACGGTGCTTAGAAGCAGCTGAAATGTTAGGGTTGTCCGAGCTATTAAATCGAAAGCCAAGACAATTATCAGGTGGGCAGAGACAACGTGTTGCTTTGGCGAGAGCAATTGTTACACATGCCCCTATTTGTCTAATGGATGAGCCGTTGTCGAATTTGGATGCGAAGCTAAGAGCCAAAATGCGTTCGGAAATTCGGCAAATTCAGCGGAAATTAGGAATTACGATGATTTACGTAACACATGATCAAACGGAAGCGATGACAATGGCAGACAGAATGATGATTTTACATAATGGAGAAATTCAACAAATCGGTAAGCCGTTGGAGATTTACAATCACCCGGAAAATACTTTTGTTGCATCGTTTATAGGCTCACCACCAATGAATCTAATAGATGTCATCCTAAGTGAAGGAAAAGTCGTTCTTGACGATGAACGTTCAGTGCCAATAAACGGTGCAAATCTCAAATCCTATTCAAAGGGAAATGAGGTGACAATAGGAGTCCGCCCTGAGCATATTCAGCTCGCAAAGGATGGTCAATTAAGCTTTATGGCCGATGTTGTGAACGTCGAGGTACTTGGCACCGAAACGCTTTTAACCTTTGAAATTGGAAAAGGACAATGGATTGCAAAATGGAACGGTCAGTGGAATATTGATGTCGGTGAGCGGGTACCTTTGTATATTGAGGAAAAGGATCTCTTTCTATTTGAAAAGGAAAGTGGAAGGTGTATTTGGCATCAGCCGAAAACGGAACAGCGCAAGGCGGTTAAGGAGGCTGTCCTATGAGTAGTTTGCCAGACGTATCTGCACAAGACGTGAAGGTAACAGATCGACACTTTGCTAGGAAAAGAGAGTGGCCAAACTTTGTTGTAGGACTTCTATATTTACTGCCATCGATTATTTTGTTTAGTCTTTTTCTCTTCTACCCAATGCTTAGAACGCTTTACTTAAGCTTCTTTTTAACAGATGGACAAGGGGTGCCTGTTTCATTTGTGGGGCTTGAAAACTTTACGTACTTATTACAATCCCAAAGCTTTCAAAATAGTATTAAAGCGACATTGCTTTTTGTCCTTTTTACAGTTCCTGCAGGTATCATTTTAGCGCTGTTTTTAGCGTTAATTGCAAATGAAAAGGTAAGAGGAATCGGCATTTTTAGAACGCTGTTTTCTTCAACAATGGGAATGAGTGTAGCAGCTTCATCCGTTATTTGGATGTTTATGTACAATCCGACAATTGGAATATTAAACAAAATCATTGGCATATTCGGCATATCAGATATAGAGTGGCTGCTTGATCCGAAGTTTGCTTTACTAGCAGTCTCGATTTCTACAATTTGGATGAATACAGGTTTTGCCTTTCTCATTTTATTAGGAGGATTGCAAAACATCGATGATACCCTCTACGAGAATGCTAATATCGCTGGGGTAAGCTACATGTATAAATTACGAAAGATTACCCTTCCGATGCTATCACCAACGCTTTTCTTTATCATAACGGTATCATTGATTAATGCCTTCCAAACCTTCGGACAGATCGATATTTTGACTAAGGGAGGCCCAATTGAATCAACAAATGTTATTGTCTACTCGATTTATAAGGATGCCTTTGTTAATTACAATGTCGGCTCAGCAAGTGCTCAAGCAACCATCCTGTTCTTCTGTATTCTAGTCATTACGATTCTTCAATTTAAACTAGGAGAAAGGAAGGTTCATTACCAGTGAGTATTTTAAAGAAAGTCATCTTATATTGCTTATTAATTATTTCCGTTGTGTTTATGATGTTTCCGATTTTTTATGCGTTTATGATTAGCTTTATGCAAGGCGGTGAGGTGCTGAAGGGAAATTTAATTCCCGATTCCTTTACATTCGCAAACTACATGACAGCATTTGAGAAGGTACCGCTTATTCGATATTTATGGAATAGCTTCTTCGTTTCAGCAATTGTGATGATTGGTCAATTAATTGTCTCAAGCTTAGCTGCTTTTGCGTTTGTCTTTATTCCCTTTAAAGGGAGAGAGTTCATTTTCTTTTTGTTTATTTCAACGATGATGATTCCATGGGAAGCGACGATGGTTCCCAACTTCTTGTTAGTTCAAAAGCTTGGCTGGATTAACGAGTATACAAGCTTAACAATACCATTTTTTGCACTAGCCTTTGGGACGTTTTTAATGCGGCAGCAATTTAAAACAATCCCAAAGGAGTTATTCGAAGCATCTCAGGTAGCGGGGATTAGTCGGTTTCGATTTTTCTGGAATATCGTGTTGCCTGTTTCGAAGACTAGTTTTATAACGTTAGGGATTTATAGCTTTTTAACAACTTGGAATATGTATTTATGGCCATTGCTTGTTACGAATAACGAGAGTGTTCGTACAGTGCAAATTGGCTTAAAGCAATTGCAATCTCAAGAAATTTCCACTGAATGGGGGGTGGTGATGGCAGCAGTCGTCGTTGTAATACTTCCGACTCTCATCTTGTTGTTTTTAGGGCAAAAACGTCTTCAAAAAGGGTTAACTCAAGGTGCAATTAAATAATTTTATGGAAATCGAGGAGGATTTACCGTGAAGAAAAAATTGTTAATCGTCATTTCTGCGTTATTTTTATTACTTTTAGGTGCGTGCTCTACTAGTACAAATTCGAATTCTTCTGAGTCAGATGTAAAAGGTGATGGAGAGGAAACTGGCAGCACAGGGAAGCAGGAAGTAGTATTTTGGCATGCGATGAGTGGAGAGCTTGAAACGGTTTTAAATGATATTGTTGCAGATTTTAATAAATCTCAAGATAATATTGAGGTTAAGCCTATTTTCCAAGGTACATATGAAGAGTCGTTAACAAAGTTTAACTCAGTTGCCGGAACTGATGATGCGCCAACAATTATGCAAGTGTTTGAGGTTGGAACAAAGTATATGATTGATAGCGGTAAAATTCAACCAGTGCAAAAATTTATTGATGAGGATAACTATGATACATCACAATGGGAAGAGAATATTTCAAATTATTATACAGTTGATGGTGAACAATATTCGATGCCTTTCAACTCATCAACACCAATTTTAATCTACAATAAGGATGCGTTTAAAGAGGCTGGATTAGATCCGGAAAAAGCTCCAATGACTTATAGTGAATTAAAAGAAGCGGCAAAAAAATTAACGAAAAAAGAAGGTGGAGAAACGACTAGATACGGCTTCTCTATCTTAAATTATGGCTGGTTCTTTGAAGAAATGCTTGCTGAGCAAGGCGGTCATTATGTAGATAATGAAAACGGCAGAAAAGGAAACGCGGAAAAAGCAACCTTTAATGACGAAAAGGGCTTAAAGGTTTTCAATTTAATTAGTGAAATGTATAAAGAAGGAACGTATTATAATGTAGGACAAAACTGGGATGATATGCGCGCTGCCTTTCAATCTGGAAAAATTGCGATGTATCTCGATTCATCTGCTGGGATTAAAGCAATGGTTGATAACTCAGACTTTGAAGTAGGAGCATCATATTTACCGATTCCTGATGACACAGAGCGTGAAGGTGTCATTATCGGCGGTGCTTCAATCTGGATGTCTAGCGGTATTGATGAAGAGAAGCAAAAGGCTGCATGGGAATTTATGAAATATTTAACTACACCAGAGGTACAAGCTGAATGGCATGTGAAATCAGGGTATTTTGCAATTAACCCTGCTGCCTATGAGCAAGATATCGTTAAAGAAGAATGGGAAAAATATCCACAATTAAAAGTAACTGTTGATCAGCTAGCTGAGACAAAGAAAAGCACAGCAACTCAAGGTGCATTAATTTCTGTATTCCCTGAATCTCGTCAAAAGGTTGTAACGGCAATGGAAAATCTCTATCAAGGAATGGATCCGAAAGAGGCATTAGATCAAGCAGCAGAAGAAACGAACCGAGCATTAGAAGTTGCGAATAAAAAGCAAGGAAATTAATAGTTAAAAACTAACCCTTGGAGGATTACACACCTTCAAGGGTTTTGTCTGTAGGTTCTATCTTATTTATGTCTTACTCCAGAAGCGATCAATGAATTTAATGAAAAATTAATTCCTGTCATTGCACATGATCGCGCTGGATTTGGAAGTGCCTTGCTAAGTGTAGGTTTGCTCGTATTGATGCTTGCCTTGTGGGGGATTCGTGAAGGAGAAGGGTGGGTTTGGTGGACATTTACTATCGGAGCAATCCCTGCATTTCTTTCTGGAATTATTACGCATTTTATTATTAACTATACCGTTTTTATTCATTTATTGCCTGCATACATTGCAGTTGCTTTATACTTAATTGGAGTTATTTTCACTGCGCCGTTTTTATTAAAGAGAACTAGATAAAAGAGGCTGCCTCAAAGTCTGGAAACAGACATTTTTGAAGCAGTCTCTTTTTTTGATTTGCTGTTTTCGCATTGCTTCAGTGAAATTTTAAGAATGGAAATGAAGAAGATGTACATAGTAAGGATGAAAACCATTTAAGGAGTGAGGCGTATGTCAAATCAAGGAATGCAAAATAAGGAGCAGACGTATAAGGAAATTGAAAAACAGCAAGGGAAAAATGATATTGAGCTAGGAAATGACTTTCAAATAGGAAATAGTGAACATCAAAGTCAAAAGAAAAGCGGAAAGCAAGCAAATAAAAAATAAACGAAAAAAGAGCTACTCACCTCATAGATTCGGGGGAGCAGCTCTTCGTGTTATTGATTAAACAAATTGCTTACCTTTTTTGGTACTCGATCGTTAGCAATCGTGACAAACCAATGTGTACCATTTGTTAAAGTGAATTTAATATAGTACTTATTTTGTGACGGATAATCTACAGAATCAATTGACTTTTCAAGTAGCTCAGTTAAGACTGCCTTGTCAGTAATCGTATGGACTGTTTCTCCCATTGGATAAATTTCTTCAATGTCATAGATTTCAAGCTCATCTAAGTTTTCGTCTACCATTGTTACTTGGGCTTGTTTAATATGGTTTATGTTAATATGAGCATCTGATAAGTATCCATGTTTATCAAGCCAGCTGGAGAGATGATTAAATGATTTGAGCCAATCGATCGGGTAACCAGATAATGGAGAGTTTTCAAAGATTTGTGTTCCGTTTAAGGTAATATAGCCCCATGCTGGTGATGGTGATAGGAAATCATCAACTGTCATATTAAGCAATTCTTCCTCTAGTATTTGTTTGAGTTCATTTATTTCTTTTTTATCATTAATGACAATTTGTTTTGCAATCGGGTCATTTGATTCGAATTCTATACTTCGAGTTTCATTCTGCAATTGTAAAAATTCAGGAAGACTTTTCTTGTATTCTTTAGAGTCCATTATTGGCTTTAGCTCATCTTCTAGAAACTGTAACGGGAGGTTGTATTCCCGAGAAAGAATCTTCCCATTTTCTAAGCGATAGGCGATTATCATGTCTTGTGAATTTAAAGAACTGTCATTGCGTTTTGAAAGAATAAACTCTTTATCATCAATAATCGATTGATGGAGATTTCTTACAGCTTCAATATATTCCTTTGATTCTGAAAAGATATCATAGTCTTTATAATCAAGAAAATCGTTTAATAGATAGCTATTTCCAAAATAAACTTCACTTACCTCGTCTAGACTAGGAATTTTCTTCTCAAAATTTAGTAAATCCGTTTTTATTACACCTAAAATAATAATGACGATAATACTAAAGCCGATTAATCCAGTAAAGGCTCTGATATGAAAGATTCTCCAAGATTTTTGCAGAATCATTTCAGCGATGATATAGCCTAAGAACACACCGCTAATATATCCAAAGATAAGCCAACCCCATACTCCGTTCGTCGTACTATAAAAATAAGTACCTCCTAATAGCATGCTGCACAGGGTCATTCCATATTTGAAAATAGGTCTTAACAATGGAAAGACGATCACATCTGTTGCTCTTTCTAAATGACGAGCCTTATAAAGCATGAGACCGATGAAAATAAGGATTATTGTAATTAAGGTATAAATCAAAATTTCCTTAGCAGTAAAGGGCATATCATAACTGTTAATATTGAGATATCTAATGAATAAAGATAAATATTCAATTTTCTTCTCAATAAAAGCTGAAGAAAAGCCGTATAGTAAAAAGGAAAAATTATAAATGATCAACGTTACTAAACCAACTGGGAGGAACAAAAATATATACGTAAGAATCGCCTGTGCACTACTCATCCCAGTCATCATACCTATTGTGATCGTGATGCTAAATAATAAGCAGGTCATAAGTAAATAAATCCCAGTCCATGAAAGAAGCTCAGAGCCTGTTAAGATTGAATTAAACTCCTTAACAGATTTTGTTACAAAAAAGGTTGTTATCGAAGTTACGATTACAGGAAGAATCAATAATAACAATCCACTTATAAGGTGGTTAAAAAAGATGGCTTCTCTTCGTATTGGCAGGCTATGGATCATATCAACGGATGCTTCATTTTGAATATATCGAAACAAAAGTAGCCCTGCTGCCACCGGAATTATAAATAAAAAGATGATTTGTAAATCTGTATTGATAAAAAAGTAATTTTGATAATCCTTAAATATGACATATTTTTGTGACGATAATTGCAGGATTTCTAAGGGTACAGCGAAAAGAAGGCATAATAAATAGGCAATGCCAATCCATCCATTTTGTCTAAAGTCTTGTTTAATAATGCTCATATTAAAGAAGGATTTCTTCGATTTCATAGCCGACATCCTCCATTTCATAGATAAAGATTTCTTCTAATGTTAGCGGTAATAAATCAAAAAGAATGACCTCAGTCGATTGAATAACCTTTTTAATTTTGTCTTCATTGCCTTTGACGATTAAAAGTAACACACTGCCGCGTTTTTCTTGATGGAGAATATGTAATTGGTTTAACAAATGCTCTTCATGTGTTGGGTCTGATAAGGCAATTTGAATTTTATGGGTATCTGATTTTAAATCATCAATTTCCTTTTCAACGATAATTTTCCCTTCATGCATAATTCCGACATGATCACATAAATCTTCAATTTCCCGAAGATTATGGGAGGAGATGAGGACTGTCATCTCACGTTCTGCTACATCCTGAAATAAAAGGTTTTTAATTTTTTTCCTCATGACCGGATCAAGGCCATCAATCGGCTCATCTAATATGAGATAATCTGGCATAGCGGAAAGTGCTAACCAAAAAGCAACCTGGCGCTTCATCCCTTTTGATAAGCGATTGACCTTGCGAGTGACATCAATCGCAAAGGCTTGCTTCAATTGTTCAAAGCGTTGCTCGTTCCAATTTGGATAAAATTCTTTATACTGTGCAGCCATTTGCTTGATCGTTGTTTGCGGAAAGAAGTAAAGAACATCTGGGATGAAAATCGTCCGTTCCTTTACAGCAATATTTTCATAAGCGATTTGATTTTCAATTTTTATCGTCCCGGAATCTTGGCGGTTAATCCCAGCAATTATTTTTAGTAAAGAAGTTTTCCCAGCCCCATTTGAACCGAGTAATCCATAGATAGAGCCCTTTTTCACTGTTAATGAAAGGTCGTTAACAGCATGGTGTTGTTGATAACTTTTACTAACGGAATGAACTTCAATCATATGTTTATCCCCTTTTGTTTTAAATGTTAAATGATGGATTTACCATTTTTTGATTTTTTCCCTGGTAAAGAACACCTTCATTTCCTATGCGTCTTGTGCTTGTCGGGGCTGAACGAGGCGCTTCCGCTTTTCTAAGATGTCTAGCTGCGGCGCCTAGCGACTAGTAAACTTCACAATCCTCCTTACGATAAGTCAACATCGAATCGCTAGCGCTCTCCGTGTTTCCTTTATCTCATACGGATTGCTCCAGTTTATACGTCGCTGTTCAAGGAGCTTCCGCTTTTCGAGATGTCTAGCTACAGCGCCTAGCCCCTCGAGGTCACAAGCCACATAGGAATTGAAGGCAAAGAACACCTTCATTTCTTTTGCGTCTTATGCTTGTCGGGGTTGAACGAGGCGCTTCCGCATTTCTAAGATGTCTAGCTGCAGCGCCTAGCCCCTCGAGGTCATAAGCCACAAAAGAATTGAAGGCAAAGAACACCTTCATTTCTTTTGCGTCTTATGCTTGTCGGGGCTGAACGAGGCACTTCCGCTTTTCTTATTCGGGTGTGCCTTTTCATAGATTTCATATAGGTCTTCTTTTGTTAGTCCAAGGTAAATGGCTTCTGCAATTAGTTTTTGGATATCTATTTTTAGCTCTGTTAATTTTTGTTCATTTGATACAATGTTAATTTTTGAAACAAAATTGCCTTTTCCTTTAATCGAATAAATATAGCCTTGTTGTTCTAGCTCGCGATAAGCGCGTTGAATTGTATTTGGGTTAACGGTTAATTGACTTGAGAGCACTCGAACTGATGGTAATTGTTCATCAGGCTTTAAAATTTGATTAATAATTAATTCTTTAATTTTGTCTACTAATTGTTCATATATGGGTTTTCTGCTCCTCACATCTAATTGAAACATGAGTAACCCCCTTTGTATTAACTGTATTAATATTATTAGTACAGTTAAATTGTATATGGGAAAAATGGAAAAATCAACAAGATTTTAGTTGTTTTTATAACTATTATTTTGGGGAAATGCTTTAAAACATGGCTTTGGTTGTATGATAAAAACTGTAGTAGATGACTTGATATATTTGTAAATCGCTTATCGTAGCATTTGATCCCTATTTTGCTTTACAATAGGTACATACTGTAATGAAGGATTGGATAAAAAATGAGTATATTACAAGTTGAAAATTTATATAAAACATATGGGGACAAGGTTTTGTTCGATCATATTTCGTTTACGATTGAAGAAAAGCAACGAATTGGCCTAATCGGGGTTAACGGAACAGGGAAATCGACTCTGTTGAAGGTAATCGCTCGGATTGAATCAGCGGATGAGGGGGAAATTACCCATGCAAATTCGATGAGAGTTGAGTATTTACCACAGGACCCGGAATTAACGGAAGGACTAACAGTTCTTGAACAAATTTATTATGGTGATGCCGAAATCATGAAGGTGATGCGAGAGTATGAGCTTGCCTTATCAGAGCTAGAGTTAGATCCAGAAAATGAAGCAAAGCTAAAGTATTTGATGCAAATGCAGCAAAAGATGGATGAGCATGATGCATGGGAAGCGAACACGGTAGCAAAAACGGTGTTAACAAAGCTAGGGATTAATGATTTTTCTAAGCAAGTAACGCATTTATCAGGTGGGCAAAAAAAACGGGTTGCAATTGCAAAAGCGCTTATTCAACCAGCTGATTTATTAATTTTAGATGAGCCAACAAACCATCTAGATAATGAAACGATTGAGTGGCTTGAAGGGTTTCTTTCTGGGTATAGAGGTTCAATCCTTTTGATTACACATGATCGTTATTTCTTAAATCGTGTAACAAATCAAATATTTGAGCTTGATCAAGGAAAGCTTTACACATATTCGGGGAACTATGAGGTTTTCTTAGAGAAAAAGGCAGAGCGCGAAACGAATGCGGAGCAAGCTGAAACAAAGAGACAAAATCTATTAAGACGAGAGCTTGCGTGGATTAGACGTGGAGCAAAGGCGCGTTCGACAAAACAGAAGGCGCGAATTGACCGATTTGAAGAGCTTAAGGAACAGAAGGGACCTGCAGCTAAAAAGGATTTAGATTTTGCAATTGGCTCAACGCGCCTAGGGAAAAAGGTTATTGAGCTTGAGCATATTTCAAAATCGTATGATGGAAAGACATTAATTTCAGACTTTAGCTATTTAGTAACACCTGGTGAACGATTAGGGATTATTGGACCGAATGGCAGCGGAAAATCAACGCTATTAAATATTATTGCGGGGAGAATTCCTGCTGATCAAGGAACGATTGAAGTCGGTGAAACAGTCAAAATTGGCTTTTATACGCAAGAGCATGAGGAGATGGATGAGAATCTTCGCGTTGTAGAATATATTAAGGAAACAGCTGAAATTGTTCATACGCTTGACGGGCAGATTATAACAGCGGAGCAAATGCTAGAACGATTCCTATTCCCACGCTCAGCTCAATGGACATATATTCGTAAATTGTCTGGAGGAGAAAGAAGACGTCTTTATTTGTTAAAGGTGTTAATGGAGGAACCGAATGTACTTTTCCTTGATGAACCGACAAATGATCTTGATACACAAACATTAAGTGTGTTAGAGGATTATCTTGATCAATTTCCAGGTGTTGTATTAACTGTTTCCCATGATAGATATTTCTTGGATCGTGTTGTCGAACATTTAATCGTGTTTGAACAAAACGGACAAATTCTCCGTTTCCAAGGCAGCTACACGGATTATATGGAGGATGCAAGGCTTAAGGAAATGATGCAGGAAAAGGAAACTCCTAAAGAAAAGCCTTCTCATAAAAAGGAGAAGAAGAAACGGTTAAGCTACAAGGAGCAGCAGGAATGGGAGCAAATTGAAGATGTGATTGCAGGACTTGAGCAGAGGAAGGAACAGCTTGAACAGGAAATTGCTGATGCCGGAAGTGATTTCGGAAAGGTACAAGAGCTGTATAAGGAGCAAGAAGAGGTTGACAAAAAGTTAGAAGAGACGATGGAACGTTGGGAAGAGCTATCATTACTCGTTGAAGAAATCGAACAAGGATAAAAAACATATAGAAGGGGCTGCCTAAAAAAATGAGGCGAGCCCCTTTTTGTTTGTTGGAAGAGACACTTTCAGACAGTCCCACACTTTATTTGTTCTATAAGAAAAAATTGATAATTGTTATAATGAGCCCTGCGATTAACGCTGATATTGGAAGGGTAATGACCCATGTTGTCACAATTCTTATTGCGACCCCCCAATTTACACCACGGAAACGCTTAGCTGAACCAACACCTAAGATTGAAGAGGATGACACATGTGTCGTCGATACAGGTAAGCCAAGCATCGTCGCACCTTGTAAGACTGCGAATGATGATAAATCAGCTGCAAATCCATTTATTGGCTGCACCTTGAAGATTTTCTTTGCAACTGTTTTGATAATCCGCATCCCACCAATCATTGTTCCAAGCCCGATAGTCGCAGCGCACGTAACCTGAACCCAAAATGGTACATCTAATGTCGATTGGAACCCACCGGCAACTAAAGCAAAAACAATAATCCCCATCGTTTTTTGCCCGTCATTTCCGCCATGAGAATAGGCAGCTAAACCTGAAGCAACAATTTGAAAGCCGCGTAAGCCACGTGTTGCGCGATGAGGGTTTAAATTTTTTAATAAAAGGGCTAATATTTTCATCAGAACAAAACCAACGCCAAAGGCTAAAAATGGCGAAATAATGAGCGCTTGAATAATATCGGTAAATCCTTGCCAATTAATTGAGTTAAGCCCAGAGCCGAAAATAACAGCTCCAGCGACAGAACCAATTAATGTATGAGAGGATGAAGATGGAATCCCATAATACCATGTGAAAAGATTCCAAAAAATTGCTGCAATTAACGCTGCGATCACAATGTATAAGCCGTTTTCAATTTGAAAGGGATCAGCGATTTTTCCCCCGATTGATTTGGCAACTGCTTGTGATACTAAAGCACCGATGAAATTTAAGACCCCAGCATAAATAACCGCAAATCGAGGGGATAATGCTCTTGTTGATACAGACATCGCAATCGCGTTTGCTGTATCATGAAACCCATTAATGAACTCAAAGATTAATGCAAGTATAAGGATGATAACAATAATTGTCATTTGAACCTCCACTAACAGTTAGATTGTGTCGTAGTATGTGGGAGCGCTATGCGTTTTTCATAATAATTGATTCAAACGTATTAGCGACTGTTTGGCAAAAGTCTGCTATTTCCTCTAAATCCTCATAAATTTCTTTATATTGAATGATTTTGATTGGATCCTTTTCTACCTCAAATAAATGTTTAATGGAACTGCGTAGCAATTCGTCACATTTTGATTCTAGCTCTCTAACCTTGATCGCATGTTCTCTTATAGCAAGCAATTTTTTTGCAGAAAGGAGCTCGATCGCCTTATCAATTTCATCTACACATTTCTTAATTGCTTCGACAAACTTATTCATATATTCATCAACTTCCAAGACAGAATACATTTCAAATAATGAAGCTGTATGTTCGATACCGTCTAAAATATCATCTAAATTCATTGTTAACGTCAGAATATCTTCTCGTTCAATAGAAGTAATAAAAGCGTTATGTAAATCCTTTGTCACCTCATGTACTAACGTATCTCCCTTTGATTCAAATTCCTTCATTTTTTCAGAAAAGATTTTAAGGTCATTCGCATTCTTCAACTTATAGTCGGCAAAGTAATTTGCACTTTCCTTTAAATTGGCTGATATCCCTGTTAAGTGAGTAAAGAATTTATCTTTCTTTCTTGCCATTTTAGTCCCTCCACTTTCCTTATTTCTTGTAGTTTAACTTTAATATTACCTATTAGAATAATCCGATTCATTTTCATTAAAGGAAAATATCGAATAGAGGAGAATTAAATAAGTAAAAGATTTCCATATTAGGGAAGGGGATAGAATCATGACAGTTGAAATTAGAGAATTACCGAAATATGAGATTGCCTATATTAGAAGAGTTGGAAGTTATTTTGAGCCACAGGATCATTGGGGGAAATTATTAGACTGGGCGATACGTAATGATTTAGTTCCACCTAACCAGCATTTTATCGGGATCTCCTTAGATGACCCGAATATTATTGAAGGGCATCAATGTCGGCATGATGCATGTGTCACAATCCCTGAAGGATTTGCAAAGGAAAGCCATAAAGAGGTCGAATTCAGACAGCTAGATGGTGGACTTTATGTGATGTATCCCTTCTATGATCAGGTGGAAAAATTAGTGTTTGCTTATCAATATGTATTTGAAGTTTGGCTGCCTACTAATAGTGAGTATGAGGCTGATTATTCGAGAAACAACCTTGAATTCAATCAAAATAACCCTGCCGACGATCCCGAAGGCAAGGGGAAAGTGGATTTATTTATTCCGATAAAAGAAGTTGTATAAAAGGTGAACAACATCCCTCCTATTTTATGCATACTCATTTTTTCGTTCATGAGATGTGGATAAAAAATATATGTATGGAAACGATAAAAGGGAAATTTGAATCGAGAATCCATTAGGAGGGTATGAATTGTATTTTTATAGAGAAGATTTAATCAATATGATTGTTCCTGACAAGCCTGATCCAGAAGCTGCAAAGGTCCTTCAAGAAACATTAGGTGGAAGATTTGGAGAAATGAGAACGATGATGCAATTCTTCTTCCAGAGCGCAAACTTTCGCGGGAATCAAAAGCAATATCGTGATTTAATTAGAGGTGTTTTCTTAGAGGAAATCAGCCATGTTGAATTAGTGCAAACGACGATTAACCAGCTTTTAAATGGAGCGGGAGAAGATGCGGTTGGTGCAGAGGGAAGCACTAGAGCACCGCTTGAGGATGCAATCAAGCATGCGAATCCACATCATTTTATTATGGGAGCACAAAGCTCGCTTCCGGTAGATGCTGCAGGGAACCCATGGAGCGGAAACTATGTTTATAGCCATGGAAACTTAATTAGTGATTTATTAGATAACCTTGTTTTAGAATCGACTGGTGTATTACAAAAATCAAGAATTTATGAAATGAGTTCAAATAAAACGTTTAGAGAAACATTAGCATTTTTAATTGTTCGTGACAATGCACATCAAAATGCATTTGCGAAAGCGTTGGAAACATTAGGGGTAGATTGGGCTAAAATTTTCCCTGTTCCGAACTATGATATTAACAAGTATCCTGAATGTCGAAAATATGTAGAAATGGGCTTCCATAACGCTCAATTTAACTTTAGATTAGATGATACTCTCATCGGACAAATTTTCCAAGGAGAATCTCCAAGTAGGAATGATGGAACATTACAAGTTGTTCCGCCACCAAAAGGTTATCCAGTACCGGTAATGCCAGAAATGCCTAATGAACATAGTCCTGGTTTAAACGATTTAAATACTTAATTCTCTAAAATAATGGAGTGGCTGACCAAATCGTATTTGATTTGGTCTTTATGTTGTCAAAAAGAAAGGTCATGTACATAGTGAAATGATGGTAAATCTTAACTAAACGAAATAAGTTCATTGACATGAAACCAAATGGTGTTATATGATGTGTAATATAAAACCATTTGGTTATATTTTAGGAATGAAAGGAATAACAGAAATATGAATTCAAATGAACAATTACAGGATATTACACAAACCGTTATATTAAATGCATCCATTCAAAAAGTATGGGAAAAGGTATCGACTGCAGAAGGAATTGCTGCTTGGTTTATGCCAAATGACTTTGAGGCAAAGGAAGGACATGAATTCCATGTTCAATCACCGTTTGGCCCATCACCTTGTAAAGTGTTAGAAATTGATGAACCAAATCGACTTTCTTTTGCATGGGATACAGACGGTTGGATCGTTACATTTATTTTGAAAGATTTAGGAGATAAAACGGAATTTACCCTTATCCACGGTGGCTGGAAGGAAGCAGAAAGTAAAATTTCGAAAGCAAATGAAAAAAGCTCTGTTATTCGTGATCGTATGAGCAAAGGCTGGGTTGGCATTGTAAATGAAAATCTGAAAAAGGCAGTTGAAGGATAAATGTCTCAAGCAGCAGAAAAACATGACGTTTTTCAAGCGATCGCTGACCCGACAAGGCGTAAAATTCTCCAATTACTATCGGAACAGGAATTACCTATTTCGAAAATATCGTCTCACTTTCCAATGAGTCGAACAGCTATTGTCAAGCATCTAACGATTTTATCGGAGGCGGAGCTTGTTCGCGGGGAAAGAAAAGGGAGAGAAAAGATCTATCAATTACACCCTGAACCGTTAACAGAAGTAAAGCAGTGGCTCTCCTATTACGAACAGTTTTGGACGAATAAACTATCAATTCTTAAGTATATGTTTGAACATGATGAGGAGCAGAATGAGTAGATAGAACAAAAGGTAGATTTCTTAAGGTGATAAAAGAAGATGAAATTAGGATAGAACGTGGTTGGAATTTAGTACGATCATCTTTAAAGAATACAAAACGAGGCTGGGACATAACGAATATATTTCTATGAAAACCGAACATTGCTTATTTCAAAAAACTATAAAGAAAAGACTCTTTACGAAGAGGTCGGTTTTTTGTGCAAACTTTATTAAGGTTGATTGGAGCGTAAGTGCGAGACTCCTGCGGGATGCGTGGGAGAGGTGAGACCTAAGCAGGTTTACACCGAGGAGGCTCACCACCCACCCCGCGGAAAGCGAGTACTGCACGAGGAAATCAACCAGAACGACTACTAGTAAAAAGCAACAATGTATACAAGTATTGCTACTTACAAAAAGGACACGAAGTTTAAAGCAGAATTCCAAATTATAGTTCGGATTTTTTTATGTTGAAAATCTTTTGTCCCAACCTCGTTTTTTTGCCTTGAAACCAGTTAACTAGCTTTCACATAGTTGTTCAGCTTTTGCTCAGCCATTTGAAACATTACATAATATAAATAGCCGCTAATAAGAGCTAGAATTCCTAACATAACAAAAGTCGGCAAATAGCCAAACCATAACGACATCGGGATTGCAACTGGTGCGATTGTTCGACCGATCGTGTTTCTCAAACTAGCTGCTGCAAAATATTGTCCTCTCATATGCTCAGGAGAGATTTTTGAAACGAAGGTTTGTTGAATCCCTGCTGTCATAAGCTCGGCAAATGTAAACAAGCCCATCGCGAGGATAATAACCCATACGGATGTTGAAAGACCAAATGTAGCGATCGCAATCCCATAGATGATTGATGATACAACGAAGACATTTTTCTCCTTATATGTATTCATCCACTTCGTCACGATAATTGTAAATAAGGCAACTAAAAGACCGTTTTCTGAAAGAACTACACCAAATAGCTGCTCCCCAGACAATGTTAGAGACCAATCACCGAAATGGAACATATTTTGTTTTTGAACCATTTCAGTTATATAAACTGGTAAAAGCATATCCAATTGCATAAAGGTAAGAGCCACTAATACACCTGCAATGATATACAATAAAAATGCCCGATCGTTAAAAATAATCTTGTAATCCTTGATTTGTTGCATAATCATGCCATACCATTTTCCAGATGAATTTTGCTGCTCTGTTTGATACACTGGAGCTGTCTCTCTTGTGTTTCTTTTTAATAAATAGGAAAGCAGTAAACAAATGATTCCGGATATACAGAGAACCTCAAATGGATAACGAACATAGAAAATCGCTCCTAAAATAGGTCCGATAACAACAGCTATATTAATAGATGTATAGAATATAGCAAACACGCCACTTCGATGTTTTTCATCGACTACATCTGTAACCATTGCTTGGGATGCTGGCCAATAAAATGCTCCGAAAACACCTGCTAAAGAAAAGAAGACGAATCCTAATAATGGCATATCTAGCCATGGTGAATTCGTAGAAGCAAATAAAATAAAGGAAAGTCCTTGGCCAAATGAGGAAAGAACCATCATTGTTTTGCGACCATATTTGTCAGCGAAATGCCCTCCCATTAAATTTGCAAGAACAGAAAATAATTGGGAAATAATCAATAGTAATCCAGCAAGCTCTTTACCAAATGCATTGGCAAAATAAATCGTTAGAAACGGAAAGAACATCCAATAGGTAATGTTCATTAGCGCTTCACCAAATAAACGAATTTTAAGGTTTAAATCCCAATCTCGTATTCTCATCGCAGCACCTTCAATCAAGTATATAATGTCCCATCATACTCTTTCGAAAATCGAAATACAATAGGATAACTTAGAGAAATTGATTTTTGAATATAATAAATTGTCATGAGGGAGTGACTATATATGGATATTTTTTCAATTATAGCCGAAGACAAAATTAAACGGGCAATCGCGGAAGGGGAATTTGATGATTTGCCAGGAAAGGGTAAGCCTTTGAAACTGGAGGATTTATCACATATCCCAGAGGATTTACGGATCGCTTATAAAGTTATGAAAAATTCAAACATGCTTGAGGATGTCGATAAAATCAAAGAAGAGCTATTGTCTTTAGATGATTTACTCGCAACATGTGATAACCTAGAAGAAAGGGTGAAGCTTAAAAAGAAAAAGCATGAGAAGGAGCTACGCTTAGAGCAATTATTGAATAAGAGAAAGATACTTGATGCACCTGCCTCTGCTTTTTATAAGGAAAAAATCATCGGAAAGCTTACGAAATAAATCGTAAAGGGTGACTTAAAACGTCTAATCCCTCCAACAAACACTGATATAAACTAGTCTCATCATTAGTTTAGATAGTGTGTTTGAGGGGTCTTGATCTTTAGTTTTGAGCCACCCTCTTTTTCAATCCTATTATGAAAAAATTTTTCACAACGAAGGGGAGTTCGTAATACGATATAAAAAAGCCTAGGAGGGGTGAGAGAGTGATTCCACAATGGCTGCTTTATTCGATTATGACTTGTATTAGTGCTTGCGTGGTTTTTGCCTTTATTGCAAGCTGGCTTCTCCTTTCACCAAGAAGGGTATCATATGAGAAAACATTCAAAATTGGCATTCAAAGAGGTGAAATTGACGAACGTGCTTTCAACTCGATAAAAAAGGAAGAATTATTTATTCCATCCTATTACGGATATAAATTACATGGGATGTTTTTTCCTGTAGAGAATGGAAAAAAGGTTGTCATTATTGCGCATGGTATCACATGGTCATTATTTGGGAGCTTTAAATATGTGAAAATGTTTCAAAAACGAGGATTTCATGTTCTATTATGTGATCATAGATACCATGGATTAAGTGGGGGAAAGTATACATCATACGGTTTCTATGAAAAGGATGATTTAAAGGCATGGATTGACTATCTGGAAAAACGGTTTGGAGGCAATACCTTTATCGGCTTGCTTGGGGAATCGTTAGGGGCTGCATCTGCTTTGGAACTAAGCAAACGGGATCGGCGAGTGAAATTTTGTATTGCTGATTGTTCCTTTAGCGACTTTCAATCCCTTTTAAGAATAAGATTAAAAATGGATTTCAAGCTAGGAATCTATCCATTAATCGATTTTGTCAATTTCATTGTGAAGCTAAAGCATGGCTGGAGCTTTCCAGATATTTCTCCGATTAAAGGCTTAGAGAAAACGAAGACGCCGATACTGTTTATACACGGAAAAGAGGATACGTTTATCCCGTTGGATATGACATTAGAGATGTTTAGAAGAAAGGCTGGAACGAAAAAGCTATATCTCGTTCCAAAGGCTGGTCACGCAGAGGCGTTTAATACTGATCCAGCTGGATATGAAAAGAAGGTTATTGAGTTTATTCAGATGATTGATCAATTCGTTAGTAGTGAAAAAATGAAGTCTTATTGAAAGTATTGCCTAAGTAGGAAAGGAGCACAGACTACTTAGGCTCTAGTTTTGCAATCATGTCCCAAGATGTGCCATCGATACCGATTTTTATAAAGCCAAATTTCTCATATAAGGATAGGGCTGAATTTTCTGGAGCAACACTCAATGAAATGGCCGGAAATTGTTTCTCTTTTGCAAGTGCGATGATTTCCTTCATAAGCTTTGTTCCAATGCCAATGCCACGGTATTCTGGTAGCAGGGCCATGCTTAAAATTGGCGTTTGCTCATCAACATATCCATAGGTTCTAGTTAATTCATTAAACAATCGAATCCAAACTGCACCTATTTTTTGATTTTGTTCATTTAGAGCTATAAGACCGTAATCTCCGTCTCTGCCCCAATTTTCAACATAGTTTGCTAGCTTAGAGGTTTTCAATAATGATTTATCGAATTTATCTTCACCGTCAGGAACATAAATAGCCTCATATAACATTTCCCAAAGAAATGCCTCATCCTCTTTAATAGCTTGTCTAATGATTACTTCCATCTAATTCATCTCATTTCTTTTATATATTATTCAATTATGTATTCAGTAAAAAATGGGAAAATCCTTTTTCGTTGGCGGAACTTTATATGGAAAAATCTAGCCTCTGCAATACCTATGACGATAGAAACTTAAAAAAGGGGGGATGCTTTCCCCCATAAGTAGTCTGTTTCAATGTTTCTCATAATCATCGTCATTTGGTATCGGGTCAATTCGTGAGGCATCTTCCGTTTTTAAGGCAATTTTTAGGAGCATAAGGACGAGTAGAATGGAAATGAACAGCAATCCAATTAAACTGAGGATAAACAGCCACATTTTTATCATAGAAAAAACCTCCTTCTTATCAAAAACATATGATGATAAGAGGGAGGTCAGAATCGAACAATTAGCCTTTTCGTAAATTTCCTAATTCTTCAGCAATTGCTTGCATTTCATTTGGGCTAAATGTTTTCTTTTTCATAACAAGCTCGTAAATTTCTTTAAGCTCTTCGTACATTTCTTCATTAAAATGGGACGGTTTAATTGCCCCAAAATTTAGTACACGTAATTTTTCTTTAATTTGCTCTATCATATATTCAACATTTTCAACAGACTTTTCAGTTAAATTCATTTTTCCCTTCCTTTCTCAGTTCAGGTCATATTATAGATATTGTAACATGATTTTGAAATAAACATTCAAAAACCTCGACAAGTTATGAGCTTGCTTGATTTTTTTTCTGCGCTTTTTCCGCTTTGACAACATCTAAAAATCTTTTTGTTTCGGCAACAACGACACCTGATAAACCGAGGAGACCAATGAGGTTAGGGATGGCCATTAGTCCATTCATCACATCGGCAATTCCCCATACGATATCAAGTGTTGTAACAGAACCGATAAATACTGCGATAACAAAGGCATATCGATAATATTTAATCGCAGATTCATTGAAAAGATAGGAAATGCATTTTTCTCCGTAGTATGACCAGCCAAGAATCGTTGAATATGCGAAGAGCAGCATACCGATCGCTACAATATAGGAGCCGATTGGACCAAGGAAATGTTCAAACGTCATCGATGTTAGAGCATTTCCTTCTGCACCACTTGAGTAGAGATCGCCCATAACAACAGTGATACCTGTAATCGAGCAAATGATAATTGTATCAATAAAAACCTGAGTCATTGAAACGAGTGCTTGACGGCCAGGATAATCTGATTTAGCTGCAGCAGCTGCAATCGGTGCAGAGCCAAGACCTGCTTCATTCGAGAAGACTCCTCTAGCAACTCCCCAACGAATGACAGCTCCAAGTGCCCCTCCGGCAACAGCTTCACCAGTAAAGGCGTCTGTAAAGATTAATGAGATTGCCTCTGGAACAAGGCTTGCATTCATAATAAGAACAATTAAGCCAGCGATGAGATAAAATAAGGCCATAATCGGAACGAAATAAGCTGTAACTCTTCCTATTGATTTAATGCCACCTAAAATGACGAGGGCTGTAAATATAGTAATCACAATGCCTGTGACATATGTCGGCACTGAAAAGGTTGACTTAAGCACACCTGAAACAGAATTAGATTGAACCATGTTCCCGATTCCAAAGGCAGCAATTGCCCCGAAAATAGCAAATAAAACGCCTAACCATTTTTGCTTCAAACCACGCTCTAAATAATACATCGGACCGCCGGACATTTCTCCGTTTTTATCTTTTACACGGTATTTTACGGCAAGGATCGCCTCCGAATATTTAGTCGCCATTCCAACGAGAGCAGTTATCCACATCCAGAAAACAGCCCCTGGTCCTCCTAAAATGACCGCGGTCGCTACCCCAACAATATTTCCAGTACCAACAGTAGCGGCTAACGCCGTCATAAGCGCTTGAAAGTGAGAAATATCTCCTTCAGATTTTGAATCCTGCTTTTTTGTGAAGGCTAGCTTTAACGAATAAGGCAGCATGCGAAATTGAAGAAATCCTAAACGAAGTGTCAAATATAACCCTGTACCGACAATTAAAATGAGTAACGGTGGTCCCCAGACAAAACTACTGACATCGCCAATGAATTTTTCGAAACTTTCCATAACATCCCCCTTATATTTGATTGTGACTTAGGAAAGGGCTTATTCATGTAAGGATGTAAAGTGATAATTGGAGATTGTACCTAAAAGTCACTTAAGAAAGAATATTCTAAACTAGTATCGTACATGTCTTTAAATTGATGGATTTTCAATAATTGTCAGAAGGGAAAAGAACTTTTATTATAGGAGTAGAGATAATAGGAGGATTTAAGATGAGAAAAATATTATTTGTATGCTTAGGAAATATTTGCCGTTCACCGATGGCAGAAGCTGTCATGAGGGATTTAATTGAAAAGGAAGGCTTAGAGGGGAAAATTACGGTTGATTCCGCGGGCACAGGAAATTGGCATACAGGAAAACCGCCACATGAAGGAACACGAACGATTTTATCAAAACATAACATCTCATATGAAGGATTAAAAGCTAGACAAATTAACAAGCAAGACCTAAATGATTTCGACTATATCATTGGGATGGATGCGGAAAATATCGGGAATATTAAACGTCTGGCAGGAAATGCTCAAACAGGGAAAATAAAACGCCTGCTTGATTATGTGAAAGAGTCTGATGTAGAGGATGTACCTGACCCATATTATACGGGGAATTTTACAGAAGTGTATGACCTTGTTACAAAAGGATGCGAAAACCTATTAAAGGAAATAAAGCAAGACTTATTAAAATAAAAACGTCAATTTTACATAGTGCTTCTCTTGGGGTATATAAAGGTCATATAAGGCTTTAATCAAGTAAGGAGGAATGTGAAATGGGAAAAGACAATAAATTGGTTAAAGGGATTGTTATCGGAGCTCTCGTTGGTGCTGCTGTTTCTTTATTTGATAAAAACACTCGCCAAGGAGTAATCCAATCAGGCAAAACGCTTGGTTTAAAAGTAAAAGAGTATGCAAAACAGCCTTCAAAATTAACATCTGAAGTAAAGCAAAAAATTGATCATGTACGTCAGACGGTGCAAGAGGTATCAGACGATATCACGTTTATTAATGAAAAGGTTCAAGAGTTGAAGGAATCTTCTCCACATGTTGTACATATGCTACAAGAAACAAAGGACAAATTTATTCCATAACCGACAATAATCGAGAGGTGGATATCTTGTCATTTTTTAAGGAGCTATTAAAACGATTTTTACATGATGAGGTGGCGGGGTTATCTGCACAGCTCGCATATTTTTTCCTATTGTCCCTGTTTCCATTTTTACTTTTCCTTATAACATTAATTGCATACTTACCGTTAACACAGGAGGATGTGCTTGGGACGATAAGTGAATTTGCCCCTGGTGAATCTGTTGCGATTATAGAGGAATCATTGAATCAAATTATTGAGCAAAAAAATGGCGGTTTATTATCGTTCGGGGTAATTGCAACACTTTGGTCTGCATCGAATGGAATCAATTCAATCGTTCGAGCATTTAATAGGGCATATGGTGTTGAAGAAACAAGATCGTTCTTTGCCTCAAGACTAATGGCGATTTTTTTAACTATCGCAATGGTATTTATCATTGTACTAGCCTTATTATTACCGGTATTCGGCAGAGAAATCGGCTTATTGATTTCTTCGCATTTCGGCTTATCAACTGAGTTTTTAACGCTTTGGAATACGCTTCGCTGGTTTTTAAGTGCGATCATCCTGTTCATCGTTTTTACAGCACTTTATTTCTTTGCACCAAATAAGCGCCTTCATATAAAGGATGGAATTCCAGGGGCATTTGCTGCAACAATTGGGTGGATTCTCGTATCATTGGCATTTTCCTATTATGTTGGAAACATTGCAAATTACAGTGCGACATATGGAAGTATCGGTGGAATCATCGTTTTGATGATTTGGTTTTATTTATCGGGAATGATCCTTATTTTTGGTGGAGAATTAAACGCCATGTTATATAAACGAAAAAAGAAGCTTATTTAAATCGTACTGCAGCTTCGTTGTTAGGAAACGTCTAACAATGAAGCTGCAGTTTTTTTTCTAATTTACTGTTTCTGATCCTAGAAGGTCCTGCAAGACTTTCGATTTCTACCGAGCACTACTTAGTCAAAGCAACAGAGTTTACCAAAAATAGGCGCAAGTTTTCCATATATTTTCAAAAATTACTTTGACAGATAGAGTAATTTGCGATAATATTACTCTATCAGATAGAGCAATGTCGTAAAGGATGTGTAATAATGATTAGAAGCGATATCATTCGTGGACATTTAGATTCCATGATTCTTCGCTTAATTTTAGAAAAAGACAGATATGGATATGAAATCTCGAGAGAAATTAGTTCACGTACCGAAAATCGTTTTCAAATTAAAGAAGCAACCTTGTATGCCGTTTTTCAACGTTTAGAAAAAAAGGAACTCATTGAGTCTTATTTTGGAAATGTCTCACAGGGAGGAAAGCGAAAGTACTACAGAATTACTTCTCTTGGAAAAGCATATTTAACGGAAATGGTAAAGGAATGGAAGGAAACGAAAGAAATTATCGATTTATTTATGGAGGGATTTGAGTGATTAAACTAAAGAATCATGTAGAGGAGCTATTTAAGGATCTACATGATAGTGAAGAGAAAAGAGCGATTCAGCAGGAAGTCCTTGAAAATTTAGAGGAAAAGGTTTGGGATTTAATGGCACAAGGGAAAGACGAGGAGGATGCGATCAATAAAGCGATTGTTGAATTTGGTGATATTGAAGATATCAAAAAGGAGCTTGGTGTAAAGAAACCGAAAAAGGGAAACAAATTTGCAAAATTAAATCTTGGCTATTCGATATGGGGGAGCATGCTTATTATCGGGCTATTTGTCTTTATTAATTTCTATTATACACCGGGTACAATTTGGTTCGTTTACCCAACTTTTGCAATCTTATGGTGGCCGTTATCGATGTACTTTTATTGGAAGCGGAATAAGGAAGAAAGGAGTGTTAATCAATGAAAAGGGATATAGCCTTTCAATTTGCACTTTCAGGAAGTATTATGACGATTATCTTTATCATCGTAGTTAATAGTTTAAGTACAACATATCCTTGGTTCATTTATCCTACATTTGCTTTATTGCTTTGGCCGATTGGTGTCTTTTGTGCGAAGAAAAAGAATCATAAGCTTTTATCAATTGTGTACAGCTTGATTATCATTGCCTTTTTAGTTACCGAGAACTATATACAAACACCCGAATATCCATGGTTTTTATATGCAATACCACCACTTTTGTGTTGGCCGGTTCTAGCTATCTTAGATAAACATAGCAAAAAGGTAAGTACGGCCATATTATGCAGTGCTAGTATTGTAGGATATTACATTATGTTAAATCTTATCCTATCACCTCAACATCCGTGGGCGATTTATCCTGCATTTGCTGTTTTATGGTGGCCGCTTGCTTTATATCATGGAAAAACGAGAACATTTTATGCGTTTTCTCTTACAGGGAGCTTGCTAGTTATTGCATTTTTCGCTGCAGTTAATGCTATTACAACGCCTGATCATATCTGGGCTGTGTATCCAATTTTTTGCATCCTCTGGTGGCCTTTAAGCATGTATTATTACGGATTTAAGAAGAAAAAAATCGCTTGAGATATGCGACGTTCAATGAAACTAGCTCCTATTAAAAACTATCATAAGAGAAAATATCAAATCATCGAACACTGTACGAGGGAGCTAGTTTACACTTTTCAGCAGACCTTCATCAAATTTAATCCACGGAAGACCTCTTCATTATCCTTAGTAAGCAAAAATTCCAAAAAATAGGTTTATTAATTTGTTTAAGTTGAGAGACTAAACTATAAAAACTGAATCATACAATAACAATAAGGCAAACAGGTTCTTTTCTAAGATATTGTTGTTTTTAACATTGTAAAGGTTGGTTGGAGCGTAAGTATGAAACTCTGCTTTGATGCGTAGGATTGGTTAATGTAAAGCGGATGTTTACAGCAAGGTGGCTAACCATGCATCTTGCAAAAAGCGATGCACTTGAGCAGAAATCAATCAAAACGAATACTAATAATAAGGCAACAAAGTTTATGAGAACAGCCTATAAAAAAAGTAGTTTACATTCTAAGCAAGGGAATGGTGAATAGTTTGGTTAATCGTTTGTTTACTATTATTGTTTTAATTGGATTACCGCTATCAGTAGCAGGTAGCCTTTTTCATTGGTCGCAAATTCTAATGTTTGTCATTTATTGCTTAACAATTATTGCGCTAGCAGGTTTTATGGGCAGAGCGACAGAGAGCTTAGCAATCGTTGCCGGGCCAAGAATTGGTGGATTATTAAATGCAACGTTTGGAAATGCAGTAGAATTGATTATTTCAATATTTTCATTGAAGGCAGGGCTATTAGGGGTTGTGTTAGCCTCCTTAACTGGATCAGTAATAGGAAACCTGCTCCTAGTAGCGGGTTTAAGCTTTTTTATCGGTGGGTTAAAGTATAAACGACAGGAATTTAATGTTTATGATGCACGCCATAATTCGGGAATGCTTATATTTGCCGTTGTTGTTGCATTTGTCATTCCAGAGGTCTTTTCGATGACAATGGATGAGGCAGAAACATTATCATTAAGCATTGGAATTTCGATCATTCTTATTATTCTTTATTTAGCTGCACTATTCTTTAAGCTTGTGACTCATCGAGGCGTCTATCAGCATAAATCAGACACAGCTGAAGCACATGAGGTACCTGAATGGTCAAAAATGAAGGCGATCATTATTTTATTGCTTTCAACGATTGCAGTTGCTTACGTATCAGAAAATCTTGTCCATACATTTGAAACAGTAGGAGAGCAATTCGGGTGGACGGAGCTATTTATTGGGGTTATTATCGTTGCGATTGTCGGGAATGCTGCTGAACATGCTTCAGCCATTATTATGGCATATAAAAATAAAATGAATGTAGCAGTAGAAATTGCCATCGGCTCGACATTGCAGGTTTCGATGTTTGTTGCCCCACTATTAGTGTTAATTTCACTATTTTTTAACGATAGGATGCCTTTAGTTTTTACGTTACCTGAACTTATTGCAATGGTAACAGCTGTCTTTTTAACCATTATGATCACGAATGACGGTGACACAAACTGGTTTGAGGGGGCGATGCTACTAGCAGCCTATCTCATCATGGGTATTGGCTTTTATTTGTTATAAAAAAAGAGAGGGTGATTCAAAAGGTTCAAACCCTTTTGAGTCACCCTCATTCATTCTTTGTAGGACGAAACAAATTACTAGAGAAATTGGTAACGCTTGCAAAATAGCGCAACAAACTATCTAGGGACTTATTTCTGATAGCTTTATTTTACACCGTTATCTTATTTTTGTAAACGCTTTTAATGAAATTTATTAAAAAGCTTGGATAAACAAAAACAATCTTGAAAACACTAATCATAGCTTATGAAAGGAGAAGAAAGTATGAAAAAATTGATATTCATTTCTCTTGTCTTACTGTTTTCATTTAGTGTTTCTCATGCTTCTTATGCAGAAGGTAAGCAGCAGCAAATTAAAATTCCAAATACCGTTATGGAGATAACGAAGGAAAACACATATCCAAATCCAACACAAGATTTACCATACTTACAACCTAGTGATTTTACTCAATCACTTATTGATACATCTGATGTACCGATTGAAAACCCTGATTTAATCCGAATATTAAACGAGTCAACGATTTCTGATGCTCCTTTAGCAATCGGTTATCGGGCAACAATTTATTTAGGAGAATGGGCGTTAAATTATCAGTCAACAGAAACCGCTACAAACTGGGAATACCAAAAGATCAACACGAATTTTCAAGACAATCGTGGTGGGAAGGGCCCGTTTCAAATGCATTATAAGCAAGAGGCACAAAAGTCTGTAAAAGGTGGCCTAACCGCAAAGGTACCGGAAGCTGAGCATGTGAAAAAAATGATGCTGTTAAAAGCAATGAAGAAAACGAATTTACCACTCTCCTTTGAAACGATTATTGGCGCTGGGACAAAGGCAGACCAGATTTATAATGTGCAGCCTAAAAAATTAGGCTACTTATATGCCTATGCACCAGCTGTTAATGAAAAGGGTAAGGTTACGTATGGTGAGGTTTACCTCGTATTAAAAGGGAATAAAAAAAGCATTGTCGTCAAAAATGTCACGTCACAAGGAATTGGGGCATGGATTCCGATTCAAGATCATGTATCATTCGGTTTTGTAACAGCTGATAATCCAAAATAATGAATATAATCAGTGCGTTCAGACGCATTGATTTTTTCATGTTTATTAAATATAAGGGGGATGGAAGTTGAAGCATCTCGTTATTATTATCGCAGTATTGCTAGTTTTCCCTCACGCAAGCTTTGCAGCAAATCGACAAGGCTTAGAGAATATCGATGCAGCCTTTATTCGGGATGGTGATTTATGGCTTTGGACAAATGGTGAGGAAAAGAAGGTTACGAATACAGGTCATATAGTTGGCATGCCACAATGGTCACATGATAGACAATGGATTTCTTATCAAAATGAAGCAAAGCAAGGCGAAGAAATTCATAGGGAGCTTTGGGTTTACCGTCCAAATGATGGAATGCAAAGGAAAATCTATCATGATAGTCATTCACCTAGATGGGCAGCAACAAAAAATATTATAGCTTTTATGGATGAGGAACTAGTAAATGTGTCAGATTTAGAGCGTTTTTATAATGTAGCGTTAGGTGTCGCAGATTACGAGTGGCTACCAAATGATGATGGTATAATATTAGCTTCAAGTGCAAAGCTACTACCAAATGGATGGACGAACCCAGTTATTTATAAAAAACTGCTTCCTAGTGATTTAAGCAAAATAAAGCTAGAAGAGGCAGAGGAATTTTTTACGATCCCAAAGGAAATAAAAAAAGGAAATGTTGATATTTTGTCAATTTACCCAAATTCCTTTCTCTTTTCACCAAGCAGCAAATGGATTTCCTTCATTGTCTCGCCAACAGCGTCCTGGTCAATGGACAGCAATATGCTTATGGTTTTATCAAATGATGGGAAGTCATTTCAAGTGTTGGATGAGGTCATTTTAGGTGTCGGAAAGCCGAAATGGGCTCCTTCAAAAGATATGCTTGCATATATTGCGGGCGGAGGAAGAATTGTCTTTGGCTTTAAGAACAAGCGGTTAAAGGTTAAAGAAATGCCCGCATCAGGAACCCTTACCCCACAAAACTATGCAGAGCTTGACTTTACCTGGCTTAATAATGAGGCAATTGTTACGTCAAGGGTCATCGAAAAGGAATGGTCAAATAATAGTAGCGAGCATCCGCTTCCAGCCCTTTATCTTGTTCACATTAGCAATAAAAAGCAAAAGCAAATGACACATCCACCTCAAGGGTATGGAGATTACCATCCGTTTTACAACAAAACAGCTAACAAATTAATTTGGTATCGTGGGAAATCATTATTTGATGAGAACATGGATGTTTGGATTGCAAATCCAGATGGAACTAACCCGAAAAAATGGTTAGAAAATGTCGATGTCGTTGTGATAGCTGGAGAATGACGAAAAGAGTAAAACAAGAGCTGTTATCCCAGTCAGGAACAGTTCTTGTTTTTTTTATCTTTTATAAGAAACAAAGCATCGGAGCCTTCAAGGCGGTTTTGTTATTGGCTATGTTTAACAGAAATTTGCTCCTCAGCGAGTCCGATTTTTTCATCAAAGAGCACCTGTGCAATGATTTTTCGTGCTTCTCTTGCTGTATTCCAGTACTCTTTGTCATCAACCAGTCCTGTAATCGTGTACTCATAGCCGTGGAATCCTGCATTTAACGAGGTGATTCCATAGATTGTGAACGGTTCGATAAGACAATTTTCCTCGTCAACCTTTAAGCAATGTCCAAACTGTTTATTTAGAAGGTTACAGGCCTTTTCGAGTGCATCCCATACCTTTTTAGGATCCTCCTGGTACCTAACAACAACCCGCTCAATTACCCGCATCCGATCGATATTATAGTTTTGAATTTGCTTAATCTCGCCGTTAGAAATGGTCAATAATTTTCCACTCCATTCCCTTACCTTTAGGGAACGGAGACCAATTTCTTCAACAGTGCCATTAAAGGTGTTATTAATTGTCACAAAATCACCTTGATGAAGCTGTTTTTCGTAAATAAGAAATAACCCGGCGAGAATATCCTTGATAAGGCTTTGTGCCCCAAAGCCAATGACAATCCCAGCAATTCCAGCTCCAGCAAGAATCGATTCGAAATTATCGACGTATTTAGAGATAACAAATAAAATAAAGCAAATCGTTGCAGTATATTTCAATAATGAACGTACTAAGCTTTCAATCGTTTTTTCTTTTCGTTCCTCAATAAAATCTGTTCTGAGAAAGAACTTGGTTAACGATTTGTTAATAATTGCAACACTAATCCAGAGAACGATGGCAGCGATGATGATTTGGACGATGTTTATTGAAAGGATCGCTTTTATTTGTTCCATACTATCACCTATAAATTCGACTGTCGTTTTGTGAAATCAACATCTTTATAATAACTATTTTTGACGAGAATATTCGGTCCAAGACAGTTCACAGCAGGGCAATGACAATTGAGTGATTTTGCTAAGGAAGAATCCATCCACTTATCATAGGCAGATTGAAGGGTATTATCCTTAATATTACCTAAAGGAGGAGCATCACCAAAATCTGTCACAATGATATTTCCATCGAAAATATTAACATTTAAACGGGATCTTCCATCAGGATCGTTTCGAACCGTAACATTTTTGCTTGAACGTAGACGGTTAATTAACGCTAAATCTTCCTTATTATCGCTGCATGCGTAAAATGGCAATGTTCCAAATAGCATCCAAACAGATTCATCGCGGATATCTAATAAATGATGAATCGCTGAACGGATCTCTGACAGTGATAATGTTTCCAATGCACTGGCGAAATCACTTGGGTACATTGGGTGAATTTCATGACGCTGACAATGCATTTCCTCAACAATTTGCTTATGAATTTTTTCAATATACGGAAGGGTGTTTTTGTTAAGCATCGTTTCAGCCGAAACAATGACACCTGCTTTAACAAGTGCACGACTGTTTTCGATCATTCGCTCAAACAATGCAGCTCTCTGTGCATATGTTGGCTTTCTGTCCATCATGGCAAATCCAACCTCAACGAACTCATCAATTGTACCCCAGTTATGAGAAATGTGTAATACATCCAAGTATGGAATAATTTTTTCATACCGATTTAAATCAAGTGTTAAATTTGAATTTATTTGTGTACGCACTCCACGTTCATGGGCATACTTTAAAAGTGGGATGACGTAATTTTCAACAGATTTTAACGATAGCATCGGTTCCCCACCTGTAATACTTAAGGAACGAAGCTTTGGAACCTCGTCTAGTCGTTTTAACAATAAATCAATTGGAAGAGCATTCGGGTCCTTTGGACGTAGTGTATAACCGACAGCGCAATGCTCGCACCGCATATTGCAAAGTGTTGTTGTGGTAAATTCAATATTTGTTAACTCCATTTTTCCATATTGCGCGACATCAAGATATGCTTCCCACGGATCATATGAAGTTGTAATTGGTTTTAACGTGTTTGTTACATTCATTTTCGAGGTACTCCTTTTATTAACAAATAAAAATAGCCTTTTACATAAGGCTAAAATATCTTTAAAAACAGATTAGCTTACTATACAGAGTTGTCAGCTCCATACCCATTCTAACATGAACGTTCATTGTTATCATCCATTGGAGCTTTATATTAAAGTAAGAAAGTACTTTAGTTTTCGTTTCTAACTCATTAAGCTCATGCGTCACAAGTGATTTGATTACATCTTCTATTCACTTGGATCCAGTAGCTTGAAGCACACTAGGGAACTTGCGCTTTTTAGTCAGTTGTTTTAAAATTAAAGGCAATTTTCTTAATATTGTTGTATATAAGCTAAACTTTGTAAAGGTTGATTTAGTTTAGGTGCGGATATGTGGGAAAGGTGAGAGCACCAAAGAGGCTCATCACCCACCCGGCGGAAAACGAGAAATTTATCGGAAATCAACCAAAACGAATAACAAATAAACAGCAATAAAATGCGAAAACAGCCAAATTAATAAATACGTTAGGATGAAATATATCTTTAAGAGGAGAGATAAAAATGGGTAATGCAGTTCAAGAAAAGGATTCACAACTATCTTATTTAAAAAGTCGGTTAAATATGTTTTTAGAAGTACTCGATTCAATGGATCCCGAGTCAACAGATGTTGAAGATATTGACCGCTTATTAAAAATGTTAGATGAGCTTGAATTCAAGCATGAACAATTTAAAAAGGATTGGGATCGAAATGGAGCATGACACTCGCGTCTGCTCTTTTTTTCTATTTTTATTTCGAGTTTGGCACATGACTAAGATGGATGTCAGGGCAAAAAAGTCGGTACAGACTTCAAACTGAAAGCGCTTATGATATTCCTTTTCAATCTTTTTTTGAAGGAGTATAATAAAAATTGAAGAAATAGACCGAAAGTTTAGATACATTAAGAGACGATATAAGGGGAGAATCGAGATGGAGAACTTTTACGAAAGCATGTACAAATTAATAGTAGAAACATCGACCAATCTACCAAAAGATGTACGAAGAGCAATCGCTGCGGCAAAATTGCGAGAAAGTGCTGGCACTCGTTCTGCAATGTCACTTGCAACAATTACGAATAATATTAAAATGGCTGAGGATAATATTTCACCGATCTGTCAGGATACTGGTTTACCAACGTTTAAATTAAAGGTTCCGGTTGGTGCCAATCAACTAAAGATGAAGGAAGATATTAAGCGGGCCATTGCTCAAGCAACAAAGGATGGCAAGCTACGTCCTAATTCGGTTGATTCGATTACTGGGAAAAACAGCGGTGATAATTTAGGTGATGGAACACCTGTCATTAAATTTGAACAATGGGAAAAGGATTATATTGATGCACGCCTTATTTTAAAGGGCGGTGGCTGTGAAAATAAAAATATCCAATATAGCTTACCTTGTGAGCTTGAAGGCTTAGGAAGAGCGGGACGAGACCTTGATGGAATCAGAAAATGCATTATGCACTCCGTTTACCAAGCACAGGGGCAAGGCTGTAGTGCTGGCTTTATCGGGGTCGGAATCGGTGGTGACCGAACAAGCGGCTATGAGCTGGCGAAGGAGCAATTATTTAGACGTGTCGATGATGTGAACGAAAGAGAAGATTTACGTAAGCTTGAGGAATATGTTCTTGAGCATGCAAATGAGCTTGGAATTGGAACGATGGGATTTGGTGGAGAAACAACATTACTAGGTTGTAAAATTGGTGTCATCAACCGTATTCCAGCAAGCTTCTTCGTATCAGTTGCTTACAATTGCTGGGCTTATCGCCGCTTAGGTGTATATTTAGATCCTGAAACAGGAGCAATTAACGAATGGTTATATCAAGACGGAGATGAGGTTGACTTTGGGCAAGCTGAGGCTACTTCTACTGAAGAGCAAAAGCAATCGGTTCGTGAAGTTGTCCTAGAAGCACCAATTACAGAGGAACAAATTAGAGAGTTAAAAGTTGGTGACGTCGTTCGCATTAATGGAATGATGTATACGGGAAGAGACGCAATCCATAAATACTTATCAGAAAACGACTCCCCAGTTGATCTCAATGGACAAATCATTTATCACTGTGGACCTGTTATGATGAAGGATGAGGATGGAAAGTATCATGTTAAAGCAGCAGGACCAACGACAAGTATTCGTGAGGAGCCATACCAAGGCGATATTATGAAGCGATTTGGTATTCGCGCTGTTATCGGAAAAGGTGGAATGGGACCAAAAACGTTAAAGGCGCTTCAAGAACACGGTGGTGTCTACTTAAATGCAATTGGAGGAGCTGCGCAATATTATGCTGACTGTATTAAATCAGTAGAAGGTGTAGACCTCATGCAATTTGGAATTCCAGAAGCAATGTGGCATCTTAAGGTTGAAGGCTTTACAGCTGTAGTTACAATGGATTCACACGGAAACAGCCTTCACGCCGATGTCGATAAATCATCATTAGAAAAGCTCTCTAAATTTAAGGATCCGGTATTTAAATAAACGTTTGTTTAAAAGAATGAGTGTGCCTGAATCAGGAATTTCCCTGATTTTAAAGGCACGCTCTTTTTTATTTTTACTGCATACTAAACGTCACACAGGAGTCTTGCAGTTACACTCCAATCAATCAACAAAGTGTACCTTAAAAACTAGAAAAGGGACACAATGTAATTTTTTCCAGTATGGAATGCTCTCATAAATAAACACTATACATATATAACGATCATGAGGAGAGAGTATAATGAAAAAATTGTCTATCATGACAATCCTATGCTGTCTAATTTTATTATTTTCGAACGAAGCATATGCGATATCAAATAAACCAATTCATTGGGGCTTTAAAAAAAGTAAAAACCACGAACCAGCCTCTGCTGGAGAGGAATATGATGAAATTCTTGGCAAGTACGGCTCCTTCTATATAGGAGATACAACGAAGAAGGAAATTTACTTAACCTTTGATAATGGCTATGAAAATGGCTATACGAGCAAGGTGTTAGACGTCTTAAAAAAACGAGAGGTTCCAGCAACATTTTTTGTAACAGGTCATTATATTGAATCCGAACCAGGATTAGTAAAACGGATGGTGAAGGAAGGTCATATCGTCGGAAACCATTCATGGTATCATCCTGACCTCACAAAAGAAAGTGATGAAGAAATAAAAGAAGAGCTAGAATCTGTTCGCCTGAAAGTGGAGGAATTAACAGACCAAAAAGGGATGAACTACTTAAGGCCGCCAAGAGGTATTTTCAGTGAACGGGTGCTGCAAACGTCCAAAGATTTAGGATACACGACTGTCTTCTGGTCCCTCGCCTTTGTTGACTGGAAAATAGACGCACAAAGAGGCTGGAGATATTCGTACGAAAACATTATGCAACAAATCCACCCTGGAGCGATTATCCTTCTCCATACCGTATCAAAGGACAATGCCGAAGGACTGGACAACGCTATCGTTGAATTGCAGAAACAAGGCTACATCTTCAAAAGCTTAGACGACTTAATGCTTCAAAAAATAATCGACAATCCTGACTTAATCTCCCTTTAACCAAGGGAGATATTTTTTTAGACAACAGATTAGTAATAAAAACGAAGCAAATCCTTACATTGAAATTAACCTAATTGGAAAAACAAAACCATGCTATAATTGGCAAAAAGAGTATAAAGGCTGTGAATAAAAATGTGGAAGGAAATCATTGAAGCAAACGGACCGTATCATTTCGGCCGTGTTATAAGCAGGCTATCACTTGATCCGTTAAACAATATAAATCACGAGCAACAATCGGTGAAGGTTCCGCTTATTATAAATGAAAAACCACATGTCATCGAAGTGCAGGCTGTTGGTACTTTAGAAAATCCGCGCTTTGAGTTAAAGGGACATGATAATGATGTAAAAGAACAAGCTAAAGCTGAGCTCATTAGAATTTTTCAATGGGATTTTCCGTTAAGTAAACTAAATAATCATTTCAAAGCGACAAATCTATCAGATATTTTTCAGCAGCATGAGGGGACGCCGCTTGTATTGGAATATGATTTATATCGCTGTTTAATGAAATGCTTTATTCATCAGCAATTAAATTTATCTTTTGCTCATACGTTAACAGAACGATTTGTTAAAGCATTTGGTTATGAGATTGATGATGTTTGGTTTTATCCAAAACCAGAAACGATTGCTGCTTTAGAGGTTGAGGAGCTAATGAACATGCAATTCAGCAGGAGGAAGGCTGAATATGTGATTGATACATCTCGGCTTATTGCTGAAGGGAGCTTAGATTTATCGCAAGTTGAAAGCTTATCTGATGATGAAGTAATGAAAAAGCTAATAAAAATTCGTGGGATTGGTCCATGGACTGTACAAAATCTTTTGTTAACTGGATTAGGAAGACCTAATTTGTTTCCTAAAGCAGACATTGGGATACAAAAGGCGATTCAAAAGCATTTTAACCTAGAGAGGAAGCCTACAAGTGAAGAAATGGACATGTACAGTGAGCAATGGCATCCTTATTTAAGCTATGCATCGCTTTATTTGTGGAGAAGCATTGAATAAGTGAATGCGTAGAGAGTGACTTAACATTGGAAGACTCTCTTAGCAAACTCTAGTTAAAAGATATTGATTGTTTGGGTTTGAGGGGGAGAGCTTTTGCTGTAAATCACTCTCTTTTGTGTCAACTTGTACGTATGTTTATGTGATTGGATAAACAAGTTCCGAATTGATAGAAAACATATTGACATGTACGAACGTGTGTAATAGGATAAATATTGGTTAGGATAAGCGCTTACAATACATAAAATTCTTCCTATCATCTTTTTGGAAAACATCCTCTCAGTGAATTTTTGTAAAAATGTGCAGTTTTCTAACCCATGTATGAATAGAAACGTATGTATTTAGCTTAAGGTTTGTCGCATTTCATCGGGATATAGCGATTTTTTTGCATGGGTATGATAAAGATAGAAAACTAGATTTCGTACATTTACAAGGGTGTTAGCTTCAATTTTGTACGTACATCCCTTTTTATCCCAAATAATGAATGCGCATACAACTCTTGGGTAAATACTTCGTTTCATACAAAAAGGAGGGGTATGAAAGTATGAAAAAGAAATTATCTCGTAGATTTTTAGCTTTATTTTTAACACTTGTACTTCTTGTTCCAAATTTAGCGTTCGCCATTGAAAATGATGGGGCAGCAAGCGAGCAAGCAGAAGCACCTGTTTTTAAAGATGTATCTGTCCACGATCCGTCAGTCATTAAAACAGGTGACACGTACTATGTTTTTGGCTCTCACTTAGCAGCTGCAAAGACAAAGGATTTTATGCAATGGGATGAAGTAGCAAACTTAGTTAATCCCGATAACCCGTTATTTGAAAACGTTGTTGAGGAATTAAAGGAAACTTTTGACTGGGCAGAATCTGATACATTATGGGCAGCAGATGTGATTGAATTAAATGGGAAGTTTTATATGTATTATAACGCTTGTAAAGGAGATTCTCCTCGTTCAGCGATGGGGATTGCCGTTGCAGACAATATTGAAGGCCCTTACAAAGATCAAGGAATCTTCCTGAAATCCGGGATGTGGGATGAAGTAAGCCCAGATGGAACGATTTATGATGCAAGAATTCATCCAAATGCCGTTGATCCAGATGTATTCTTTGATAAAAATGGCAAGCTCTGGATGATGTACGGTTCATACTCTGGTGGTATTTTCATTATGGAAATGGACCCTGAAACAGGTGAACCATTGCCAAACCAAGGCTATGGGAAAAAATTACTCGGTGGAAACCATAGTCGTATTGAAGGAGCATATGTCCAATATAGCAAAGAAACGGATTATTACTATATGTACCTATCATTTGGCGGACTAGATTCAACTGGCGGCTATAACATGCGTGTTGTTCGTTCGGAAAATCCTGATGGTCCATATTATGATGCAGAAGGCAATGACATGATTAATGTCAAGGCTAATCCAGACCTTCCGATATTTGATGATGCGTCAATCGAACCATATGGTGTGAAATTAATGGGCAGTCACTTATTCAAAAGAGAAGTTGGTGAGGCTGGAACTGGAATTGGGACAGGCTATGTTTCGCCAGGTCATAATTCTGTTTACTATGATGAAGCAACAGACGAACAATATTTAATTTTCCATACTCGTTTCCCTGAAAAAGGTGAAATGCATCAGGTTCGTGTACATAAAATGTATATGAATGAAGATGGTTGGCCGGTTGTTTCGCCATATCGTTATGCGGGCGAATCGTTAGAAAGGGTTGAAGCAGCGGATATAAGCGGAGACTATAAATTTATTAATCATGGAAAAGATATTTCAGCAGAAATTAAACAATCAGTGCTAGTTACGTTAAATGACGATGGAACGATTTCTGGTGACGTAACAGGTGAATGGAGTTTATCTGGTGAAAATGAAGCGACTTTACAGGTTGATGGTAAAACATATAAAGGTGTGTTTGTTCGCCAATGGGATCCAACCTCTGAAGAATATGTTTTAACATTTACTGCACTATCAAATGAAGGCATTGCGATTTGGGGAAGTAAAACAGCATCACAATCAGATGCAGAAATTGTTGCGGCGGTTAAAAATGATTTAAGTCTTGGAGACACAACAAATGTCATTAGTCATTTAACATTACCAACAACAGGATTACGTGGGACACAAATTACGTGGCAATCATCACATCCTGAAATCGTTTCTGATGATGGAAAAGTAACTCGTCCTGTTGGCAAGGAATCGGTGACAGTAACGCTTACGGCAACAATAACTAAAGGTGAAATGACCGATACGAAGCAATTTACAGTCGTCGTTTTACCGCAAAAGGAAGGTAAGCTCGTTGCCCATTATGCATTTGAGGATAATTTAAAGGATAGCACGGGAAATGTGACGGACGGTGCAGTAACTGGTAACCGTATTGATAATACAGGTGGAACAAGTGCATTTGCAGAAGGAAAAGTTGGACAAGCAGCTGTATTTGACGGTGCATCTGGAATTCGTTTGCCAGATGGATTGATTTCTAGTAATAAGTACACGGTATCATTATGGCTAAATCCGCAGGAATTGAATAAATACACAACTTCATTCTTTGGTGGAAGCAGTAACACAAAATGGATTAGCTTTTTACCAATGGGCCATGACGGAGTAGCAAATGATACGATGCTCTGGTCAGGTGAAGCATGGTATGACGCGGGAACAGGTATGAAAATTCCAGCAAATGAATGGTCACATATTGCATTCTCAGTAGACAATGGAAGTATAAAAATCTATGTAAATGGTGAAGAAAAGTTTGCGGGTGAAAACTTCCCAGACGTCTTCACAACAGAGAACTGTGTATTCGCCTTAGGTGTAAACTACTGGGATACCCCATATAAAGGCTTAATAGATGAATTACTTGTATACGATGCAAAGGTATTAACAGCAGAAGAAATTAAAGCTTATTATGAAACTGGAGAAATTCCAGCAGAGGCTCCAGGTGAGGAAACACCAGGAACAGAAACCCCAGGTGAAGAGACGCCAGGAACAGACCCACCAGGTGAGGAAACACCAGGAACAGACCCACCAGGTGAAGAGACACCAGGAACAGAAACCCCAGGTGAAGAGACGCCAGGAACAGAAACCCCAGGTGAGGAGACGCCAGGAACAGAAACCCCAGGTGAGGAGACGCCAGGAACAGAACCTCCAGGTGAGGAGACGCCAGGAACAGAACCTCCGGGTAAAGAGACACCAGGAACAGAAGCTCCAGAGGATGTAACAGTTGAGCCTGTTGATAATGAAAAAGAAACAACTGGTGAAAAATTACCGGATACAGCAACAAGCACATATAATACGTTACTAATTGGTGCTATTGTTTTAATCGCTGGTGCAATTGCATTCCTTATAGTAAGAAGAAAGACCACTGCTGAATAATATGTAATGAGATGAGGCTGACTCGATATGAGTTAGCCTCATTTTCTTTAGTGATTATGGAAATGCTAGGAAGAGGAATGAACGTTACTAGCTTTTAGGACGAACTATTAGTATGATTAAAAGATGAATGTTCCAGTAGAAATGGAGAGCTTTTTACTATGAAAGAAACGAAAAAAAATCATTCGATTAAAATAGAGAAGGGGCAAACCTTCCCGTTAACAATTAAGCGTTTAGGGATTAATGGTGAAGGTGTCGGCTACTTTAAAAGACAGGTTGTCTTCGTACCTGGTGCATTACCTGGTGAAGAGGTATTAGTTGAAGCGACAAAAATCCAACCAAAGTTTGCAGAAGGAAAGGTTAAGAAAATTAGAAAGCAGTCTCCTTTCCGCGTCAAGCCACCATGCCCAATTTACGAGGAATGCGGTGGCTGTCAGCTTCAACATTTAGCCTATGCCCAGCAGCTAAAGGAGAAGCGTGACATTGTTATCCAATCACTTGAACGGCATACAAAGCTTGCGCTAAATAAGCTAGACATTAGAGACACAATTGGAATGGCAGAACCGTGGAATTATCGAAACAAAAGCCAATTCCAGGTAGGTCAGCAAAAAAATGGAAAGGTCATCGCAGGTCTTTATGGATTAGACTCACACCGGCTCATTCCCATTCAAAACTGTATGGTACAGCATCCTTTAACAAACAAAGTATCAGAAGGGGTGCAACAAATTCTTGAGGACCTGCAAATCCCGATCTATGATGAACGAAAGCGAAAAGGAATTGTTCGTACGATCGTTACTCGTGCCGGCTTTAGCTCTGGAGAAGTTCAGGTCGTGTTAATTACAACACAAAAAGAGGTACCGCGAAAAAAATTATTAATGGCGGAAATTCAAAAGAGATTACCAGAGGTTAAATCACTTGTTCAAAATATAAATGGCAATAAAACATCATTAATTTTCGGTGAAAAAACAATTCATCTTAGCGGAGAAGAGGTCATCCAGGAAACACTTGGAGATTTAAGCTTTGAGCTATCAGCACGTGCATTCTTTCAATTAAACCCAGTCCAAACCGTCAAATTATACGATGAAGTGAAGCAAGCAGCAGGTCTGACAGGAAAAGAAAAAATTGCTGATGCCTACTGTGGTGTAGGAACAATCGGCATGTGGCTTGCAGCTGGTGCAAGTGAAGTTCGCGGCATGGACACGATTGAATCAGCCATCATTGATGCGAACGAAAATGCAATAAAACACGGCATCACCAATGCAACCTATGTTACCGGAACCGCCGAGCATTGGCTCCCAAAATGGGTAAATGAAGGCTGGCGCCCAGACGTCATCGTCGTCGATCCACCAAGAACAGGCTGTGACAAAAAGCTATTAGATGCCATTAAACAAGTAAAGCCAAAAAAGTTTGTTTATGTATCATGTAACCCGTCAACATTGGCAAAGGATATTAGCTACTTAGCAAAGGATTATCATGTGGAATATATTCAGCCAGTCGATATGTTTCCTCATACGGCGCATGTGGAGTGTGTTGCTAAATTAACCCTTATTTAAAGGGATTTATTATACGGTTAAGTGGCAATTGACCACATTTTGACCACTTAACCGTTTTTTCTCATAAAGTCGCTGAACAATTGTGTGCTTTTTTCCTGCATTTTTGGAGTTACATGAGCGTAAATATCACCAGTCATTTTTATGCTAGAATGTCCAAGTCGTTCTTGAACGTCTTTTAAACTAGCGCCTGCCTCTAACATTAAAGTTGCATGAGTATGTCTAATATCATGAATCCTGATTTTTGGTACTTCAGCCTGTTTAATTATTCGATTAAAAACAGTTGTTAATTGTCTTGGATAAATAGGATTACCATCTAACCGAGCAAAAACTAAATTCTGATCATGATATGAGTTACCTAAGGAAAGTTTAAACTCCAATTGTTGTTTTCTATATTTTTTCAGTTCTGAAACTAGAACTTCATCAATCTTGATACTACGTTGAGAACTTTCTGTTTTTAATGGTCCAAATCGGAATCCTTTATCATCATAAATTAAAGAACGCTCTACATTAATCCTAGCTTCATTTAAATCTATATCAGACCATTGTAATCCTAAAAGCTCACCCCGTCTTAATCCTGTATATGCGTCTATTAAAAATGCGATATAATAAGTAATATCTCCGAATTGTGCATAGTGAAGAAACTTATTTAATTCCTCACGTGTCCAGGTAACGTATTTTCGTCTTCTTCCTCTTGGAATCTCAACTTTTTTTAGTGGATTCCTAATGATTAACTCCCAATCAACTGCTTTTTCTAGGGCACCATTCAGCACTGTATAAATATATTCTATATATCTTTCTGATAGTTCTTCATCGATTAGGTGGTTTATATATTTATCGCATTGAGCTACAGTTAAATCACTTAAATTTATTTTTCCTAAAACAGGTATAATCCTAAAGTCAATTGCACGTTTATAATTTGCATACGTTGTATCTCTTACCTTACGTTTTGCAGACAATTCAAGCCACTGATAAAGATATTCTGAAAGTGACATCTTGCTATCAACAATATAAGTACCTTTATTTACTTGGTTTTCTATTTCATTGGCGTATCGTTCAGCTTCTTTTTTAGTTTCAAATCCTCTTTTTGTTGTTTGTTTTCTCTTTCCTGTAAGAGGGTCTTTACCAAGTTCAATGGTAACTGAGTATGTGTAACCTTTTCTATTTTTTGCTGGTACTTTTCTAAAATAAGCCACTATAACACCTCATTTATTTAATATCAGGATTTTTTTCTTATTCGGGATAAATTTGAGAAAATTATGGGTGTCTGGAAAAGGAATGATAAGTTGATGGATTAAATAAGGATCAACTTTGTATTCATTTAACCGTTTCCTAATGCTTTTTAAATAAATTCCTACGTTGCCAGGTTGATTGTTGCTAAAAACTAAATCTTTTAATGACACCGATATACTAGGAATCTTATAATCATATTGATCACGATTGGAATACTCTAGATGTAATTCAAGTGGTACATAAATTACATTATTACCCCAATCAATCTCATTCTGTTTAAAAGTCATTACAAACCAATAAGGAACTAATTTGCCACTAACGAAGTCATGGAATAAAGTAAATCTAGGCATACCATCTAATCTCCTATCTTAAAAGAAAGTACATCTTCTATATCGGTCATTTGAATAACAAAATTTGAAACATCACTGTAGTTAATGTCATGTTCATCTAACCTTGATTTCACTAATTTTAAGTTAATCCCAATGTGATTCTCCTTTGAATTAAGTGTAAGCTCGTCCATCGTTATAGAGAGATTTAGGGCATGTTGATCAAAATATTCGCTTGGATGTAATTCAAAGGGGCTTTGAACTTGAAAAGTATATATACTGTTATTCCATTCAACCTTATTTTCCCTTATGTCCAACACCAACCAAATAGGAACTTCTACACCTTCAAAGTAGTCATAATATACTTTATAATTTGTCATACATTGATCTTCTCCTTTGCTAATTTTCTAGAAATAGCAAGTGCCACAATATCCATAGCGTGTTTAGGTACCTTTTTGGTTTCGATATTTTTACAGTAATTAAAGACTTTTTCATTTGCTAATAATTCAGAATATTGCTTGTCCAATTGAGATTTTAGTATTCGTCTCTTAATCTGATCAACACGCTTTTTTGCAAGAGATCTATTAATATCAAATTCTTTTATAAGTACATTGATAATGCCATTTTCAGAGTTTGGAAGGTCTAGATCACGGAACATGAAAAACGGCATAGCTGCGTATAGTTGAAATTGGTTCGCTTGATTCTCTTGCAAATCTTTAAATGCTTTACTTGTCATTTTTTCTTGTGCACCGTAGTGCATTAATGGGTGACCTAATTCATGAAAGAATACTCCTCTAGCATCTTTATTCGATAAATTAGAATCCAAGAAAATCTCAGCATCCTCTTCATCCCAAATAGCTCTATTTGGCGCACCATCCATATATGTAACCCCAAAACCAAATTTTTTAGCTACGTTGCTTATTGATAAGTCACTTGGCGTTAATAATCCTTTACTTTTATAAATATCTTCAATTTGAATTTCTAAATCTGTTTGTTTGTAATCTTTAAACATAGTAATTGACCCCTTAGACAGAATATATGTTCGCATTAGAAGTTTAAATAAAAAGCCTATTAAAGGCTTTACTTATTTTCTCTTTTCTTTTTCCGTTCTTCTTTCATTTTACGGAATATCTCTAGTTGTAAATCAAGGTACTCTTTTTCTTCTTCAGTAATGTTATCGTAGTCATGGAAAGCAGAACTCACAGGTGGGCTGGTCTTCATACCAAGCAAATAATCAATTGATACTTCATATAATTCAGCTAATTTTTTTAAAGTTTCTGTGTCTGGATCACGGTAATCTCTCTCGTAGTTAGATAAAACAGCATTTGTTATACCGATTTTTTCAGCAACATATTTTTGTGAGTAATTTCTTTTTTCTCTTTCTGCTTTTAAACGTTTTCCAAGACTCATGGTTTTTTCCTCAATTCACTTATTTGTTAATTATAATAACATTTTTTCAACGTAGCGTTAAATATAATAAACAAAAAGTTGAAAAAATACTTGAATTAAACTTTTCGTTGATTTATAATCAGATTATAGTTCAACTTTACGTTGATTATAGGTGGTGAAGAGATGAAATTATATGAAAAGATAAGGCTCCTCAGAAAATCAAAAGGTGTATCCCAGACTTTCGTATCTGAAAAATTAAACATTACAGTGCAAGCCTATAGCTTGAAAGAAACAGGAAGCAGACCAATTAAAACTGATGAACTAGAAGCTATATCAGAAGCTTTAGGTGTATCCCCTTCATGTTTTTTTGATGAAAAATTCAACGTAAAGTTGAATGATAATACTGCATAAGGAGGTTCCAAATGTTAACTCTTGATAAGGAAGCTTTTAGAGAAATGTTCAGTGAAATCATAAAGGAGGAAGTAACCAAAGCATTACAAGATTTCCGCACTACTCAACTTCCTCCAATGCTTACACGAAAACAATTTATGGAGTTATTAAACATTAAACAAGCTAAAGCTTCAGAATTACTTAATCGTCCTGACTTTCCGGTATTTAGAGAAGCCGGAGTTCTTGTTCCAACCCACATGCTTTTCAAATGGATAGAAAAGAACACGAGTTGGGTTGAAGAAAATACCGATTATTTTCAAAAGAGAATTATTTAATAACCATTACTTAAATTATACATTTTAAAACTGAATAAAAACGGAGGCGAACATATGTCGAACAAACCATATTCCAGACACAATATTAATCATCTAATGAGAGATTTAAGAAATCAATCTGGATTCAGCCAAATCGCACTAGGAAAAGTAATTAATCGTACTCAAAAGCAAATTAGTGATATTGAAAATGGGTTAGTTGAACCGACTCCTGAATTAGCAATCAAATGGTTCACAGCATTAGGAGCGTTCGAACATGTTGATTTAGTTCATTACTTATACGACTTACATCCACTAGCAGCTGCACCAATAAATCCAGAATTAAATGAGGATTTGGGAAGGGCCATTTTAAATTTAAAGCAACAAATTCAACACGCTCTTGATTCTATTAACCAGATTGAGGAATGGATGACAGACCTTAGACCAGGAGTAGTTGCTGATGTACCTATGAATGATTTCAGAGAGCTGTTTGATTTATGTCCTGGAGTTCGAACAACGCTATATGCACTGAATAGGGAGTTTGGTATTAATCTTAAATCTTTATCAGATGATTGGACAAGAAAGTCACTTTCAACAAGGGTAGCAATGCCAAGGTATGAAGAAAGAGAACTAATGCATGTATAAGGAGGACGGAAAATTGAATTCATTTTTGAAAGGAAATCAAATTGATTTTAATGCAGTTGAAAAGGAAACTTCTGTTGGGTTTGTCAATTACATGAAAGAGAATTTGTCCTATGAATTTGAAAATCAAAGAACTTTCATCGACTTTTTAATAGAAACTTCTAAATTAACAAAAACAATTATTGTGTTATCTGATATAAAAATTTATCAGTTCACTTTTTATCTAGACGATGGTTTATACCGTGTCAAAAGCTTAGGTGCTTGGGGAGCAAAACTACTAATCGATAGAGGTACGTTAACAGGTTATTACATTGAAGATAGGAGAATCATATGAAACAGTCGATTAAACTAACAAACTTTCAAAAGGATTTAGCCCTAGTTGCAATGAGAAATTACCGTAAAACATTTAGTGGTGATGGTCAAAAGTTATTTGATATCTCATATAAAAAGGTTCAACAAATGGAGAAAGAAATTGAATTGGATGGCATGGAAATGATTTATCTTACACAAGCTTT
Organism: Metabacillus sp. 22489; assembly: GCF_052044855.1. Taxonomy (NCBI): domain Bacteria; kingdom Bacillati; phylum Bacillota; class Bacilli; order Caryophanales; family Bacillaceae; genus Metabacillus; species Metabacillus sp. 22489. The sequence goes on along the minus strand of NZ_JBQENT010000002.1, from coordinate 74,264 downwards.
AAGGTTTCAAGGAAAAGAGTACTTTCATACCAACAATAAAGAATTATCGATGTTGTATAGGGATTTTGGAAATCAAATTGAGAATATTAGATTCGTATTTCAACATAAGAACAATCCTTTATTGAAAAGTAAAAAAGCAGCAAGTGCGGGAACACTAACTGCTTAATCGGGATATAGATAAAACTAATAATTTCAAATTAATTCTAACATGTACGAGTTAGAACGACAAGCTAATTAGTTCTTGTCGTCATAACTAGGAGTGTTTTTCCTCCTAATTACCCAAGAGTCTTTTTCCACTCCTGGTTATGACGATGTGAACTTGTTACTAATACACGCAAATATAGGACAAGCTATGCATCAAATTTATGAAAAGGAGGATTAACATTGGAACACTATACGCAGGCAGGTATTGTTTTACTATTTTGTTTAGTTTGCTCAGTCTATGTGTGGTTATCAATGGATAAGTCAGAAGAAAAGGGGAGGTAACATGCTTTTTGAAATTGATTTATTCGTGAAAGTAAAAAACAATTTCAAAACGATTCACTCTACAATCGTGTTTGCAGACACGGTTACAGAAGGTAGAGAGAAAGCGTCAGAAATTGCAAATAGTCTTATTAGTAAAAAGTATAAAGAAATTCAATTTGATATTCAAGAATTTATTGTGTGAAAGGAGTGAAACAAGTGGCTACTAAACTAGGACGTATTGTGATTAAGCAAGAACTTGTGGAGCTCACTGGAGATTATAAGTTAGCGATCGTTTTAAATCAAATGATTTACTGGTCTGAGAGAGTTACAGACTATGACAAATTCATCAAAGAAGAGAAAGAACGCTTAAAAGCAGAAAACATCGATAGTGAAGAAATCAGTTTGCAAAATGGATGGATATATAAGAAAGCTGATGAGTTGGCAGAAGAGTGCATGATAACATCCTCAGAAGCAACGATGAGGCGTTATTTAGACAAGTTGGTAGAGAAGGGTTGGTTGTCTAAGAGGAACAATCCTAAGTATAGATGGGATAAGACATTTCAATACAGAGTAGAGTTGCACAAAATTCAAACAGACCTTAATCAACTAGGTTTTGCTCTTGATGGTTATGCCCAAGTTTTGAATGACGACTCGAAAAATCAAATTGACGATTCGAACTTTCAAAATGACGATTCGAAAAATCAAAATGAAAGTTCGAACTTTCAAAATGATGCTCCGAACTTTCACGATGAAAGAGCAATACCAGAGATTACTTCAGAGAGTACTTCAGATCTTAAAAAAGAAGTTGAAGAAGAAGAAGCCACCCAATCACCAAACGCATATCGATTTTTTGAAGATAACGGATTTGGGACAATCACTCCATTTGTTCACGACAAAATTGAGTATTGGGAAAATTGTATGTCTACTGAGCTTGTCATTAAGTCTATGGAAATCGCTGTTGAATCAGGTGTACGTACTTGGAAGTATGTTGAAGCAGTACTACGAGATTGGGCAAATCGGAACCTGAAAACAGTGGAACAAGTTCATGCAGCTCAACTTGCGTTTAGAGAAAATAGGTCAAAACGTAAAAGTAAGCCAAAACAACGTACAACGAGAAAAGAACTAATTCCTGATTGGTTGAATAATGAAGATGAACCTCAAACGAGTAGCAACAGTGAACCGGAGTTAAGTAAAGAAGAATTTGAAAAGCAGAAGAAAGAATTGTTCGAGCGAATAAAGAAAAACAGGGGCAATAAAGATGGTTAATTATCCTTTTTGGATTCGCATTGAGTATCGAGAGTTAGATAACTCATATTCCAAAGGATATACAGGCAGCGTTCTAAACGAAAATCACTTTGTGGATGTTGTTGTAAGAAACTCTTTAAAGCTATCAACAATTAAAAAATTCGAGATTAATAACAAGGAGTATCCTGTTGCAAAGTTAACTAGAATTTTCGAAAAAGCAGAATTTATAAAGAGGGAGGTATCCGAGAAGTTGAAACAAGGTAAAAATCCTACTAACGCACAGAAAAAACAAATTAAAACTGCTGGTCTAGAGCCTAAAGATTGGTTAATAGTAAAAAACCTTTCGAATAACAAAGGTGAATTACATCTTATCAACAGAACGTCAGGGAAACCTCATGTCATTGCGGTGTAGAGTATGAAGTTGGTAGAAAAAGTCTTAATTAATGAACTTAAGAAAGACCCAATTAAAGTACAAAACATGGTTCTTAACATGGAAACATTGGACCTAAAAACTAGGTCGCAAATTTTAGCATTAGCAATCGTTTATGAACATCCAGAAAACCATGAACTTAGGAACCCTTTAAAAATTAATGAATCGGAGGGAAGAAAATGAGTCTTGGCAAATTATGCAGTTATTTATACAAGTCTGCTAGAGTACTAGCTGATGTTAATGCCATTAAAAAAGGAACATATCATAAACGACTTAAAAATAGATACATGAAAAAGTTATTTTAGGAGGGTAAGAAGTTGGCCATTCCAAGAATTTTACATTATCCGGGTAGCAAGTGGAGTATGACTGATTGGATAATTAGCAAAATGCCTGACCACGAAACATATTTAGAACCATTCTTTGGATCCGGAGCAATCTTTTTTAACAAGAAACCTTCGGGTATTGAAACTATTAATGATTTAGATAGTAATGTTGTTAATCTTTTCAAGGTTATCAGAGACCATCCGTCTGAATTAGCAGAAAGAATTGATTGGACTCCATTTTCAAGAGAGGAATATTATTCATCTTATGAGGGTCAGACAGGTAATGACTTAGAAGATGCTAGAAAATTCTTAGTACGTTGTTGGCAAGCTATAGGGGCAAAAACAAGTGACCGAACAGGATGGAGAAGTTTAATTAACTTTAACGGTCCTAATACTGCGAAGGAATGGGGGAAGCTTCCGGAAAAAATTTTACTGGTGGCAAAAAGGTTAAAGGAAGCACAAATTGAACAGCAGCCTGCAGTTAAGTTAATCGAACGGTATAAAAGAGAAGGAGTATTAATATATGCAGATCCTCCTTATATCATTGAAACTAGAACAAAACGTCACTATAAACATGAAATGACCCTAGAGGATCATATTGAACTACTTGAAGTATTAGATAATCATCCAGGACCCGTTCTTCTTTCGGGATATGCTCATCCATTATATGATCAAAAGTTGTCACATTGGAGAAGAGAAACTCATAGAGCATTTGCAGAAGCAGGAGCAAGTAGAGAAGAAGTTCTTTGGATTAATCCAATTGCTACGGAGTTTGGTTATAAGCAGCAGACTTTATTTTAAATTTATGAAAACGATAGGAGAAACTTAATTGCTTCTCCTACTCCAATCAATAATAGAAAGGAGAGAAATAAATTGAGTAATTTGAAGGTTGTAGCAAATGAAATGTTACCTGTATATGAAAATGAAAACAATGAAAAGTTTGTTGATGCAAGAGAATTGCATACACACCTATTAGTCGGTAAGGACTTTACTAGCTGGATAAAAGAACGTATTGAAAAATATGGTTTTGTTGAAGGTGAAGACTTTTCCCCAATTTTGGTGAAAACTTCAGGAAGACCTAAAACAGAATATCTTCTCACCATAGATACAGCTAAAGAAATTGCGATGGTTCAAAATAATGAAATGGGAAGAGCAACTAGAAAATACTTTATTGAGGTGGAGAAGCGAGCAAAGCGAATGAATTTTCCATCTTACATGATTGAAGACCCAATTAAACGAGCAGAAAAATGGATCGAAGAGCAAAAACATGTTCAGTTATTAGAAACTAAAACAGCAGCATTAGAACAGCAAGTATCAGAATATAAACCAAAAATTACTTATTTAGACATGATCCTTAATTCAAAAGATACTGTTACCATTTCACAAATCGCTGAAGACTATGGAATGTCTGGGAGAAAAATGAATCTGTTATTACATGATGCTGGTATTCAATATAAGCTTAATGGTCAATGGCTATTATATTCCATTCATAAGGGTAAGGGATATACAAAATCAATGACTGTAGATGTATTTCATACAGATGGAACACAAACAGTGAAAATGAATACTCGTTGGACTCAAAAAGGTAGATTATTTATCTATGAAAAATTAAAATCCAAAAACATCTTACCTCTCATGGATTTGGAGAATGAATCATTCAAAAAAATCAGTAACAAATAAATAAAAAAGGGAGGTTAACGATGTTACAAGGAATTTGTATTGATACAGAAAATACAGTGGTCCTTACAGAAGGTGAACGATATTATCTTTTTCCAAATGGATTAGAACATTATTATGTTTCAAAATTCCCCAATAAGGGAGCACACACAGGATGCTTTCAAGCAAAACATTTTAAGTTGATAAGCGAAACTGAACTTGATAGAGAAAAGGTTTATATTGCTTATATGTATCGCAAAGAAGGTTATCCTGGATTGGAACTTATTGAATACTATATCAAGCCCAAAAAGACACATTGCAATATCTATTATGATAAAGCATTAACTCAATTCAAAGGGTGTTTTCCTCTAGCATGGTTCTCTGATTTTGAGGAAGTCGAACCGAAATCAATGAAAAATGAACCGATTGTCGAAGATGTCTATTTTGAGAGTGATGATAATGGTCAGCTTTTGTTGTTTTGACAGAAATAGTGAAGTAAGGAGGAAGTTAAATTGGATAAAAGTGAAGCCAAATTCATGGCATACGATTGGGAGCGTGGAGAGTTTATATTGATACAATCTAATGATGTCGTTGAAGCTATTCATATTGCTTGGAACTATGAGTTTGATGTATATGAAGTTGAAACGAAGAATCTTATTTTTTCTGGTCGAGAAGATAATGAAACAAACTCAGATTGGTTAGAACCGTATAGTATTCGAATGATAGACGATGGTATTCATAGAAAACTTCAAAACATCGAAACAGGTGAAATTTACAACGCGGATTGGCAAAGTTAATACACAATTTGACGAAAATTGCAAAGGAGGAATAAAAGTGAAAAAAAACATTATTTGGTCAGAAGGCGGGGAAATCGCCTATGGAAGAGAAAAGGACTTTGTTAATTATGATGAGTTTGTTAAAACAATTCAAGAACAATATCAGGAAGAGTTTTGCTTAGTCGAAAACGTAAGAAGGCAGGCATGTATTAGTACACTAGAAGGTTTATCTGCTGAATCATTGATACCTCTTTCTAGTACAGATATTGTGATTGAAAATTATTGGCTAGCAGATGTAAGTGAGATTGGAATAGCAGGAAAAGAAAAAGAGTAATGTTGCAGCAAGGATAAATTATTAAGAAAGTTACTTAAAAATGAAAAACAGACCACTATACTACAAGCAGTCTGTTTTATATGAGGTAATTACTTTGTTTTATACTGCTATATTATGCAAAAGTATGGAAAGTGTTCATATTTTTATTAGGCGGCACAAGGAGCGTAGTGGAAGTAATCTTCATAGGTGAGCAAAAGACCCCTTGTACCTTCTAATTAAAGTGCACATTTTATAGAACTTTATTCCAAGAAAAGGATGATGATAAAAGTGTATGAAGAAATAACCATTGAAGAGTTTGCCGATTTTGTTAAATTTATGCGGAAATCAACAGGAATGAATAAAAAAACTTTTGCTAATGCGCTTGGAGTAACTGTGACAACAGCTAGAGCTTGGGAGACTGGTCAGAAACTTCCGAGGGATCCTTACAATGTTGTAAATACAATTCGTAATGTCGTGAAGTTAAGAATTAAGAATAAGAAAATGACTGCATAAAAAAAGCCGAGATTACTCTCGACTCGACCTAAACCTATTATAACATGGGAGTGGTCTCGGTGAAAATGACTGCCGAAGTTGACTTAATGAATGATAAAAAAATGTATGTAGTAAAAGATGGAAGGCTAATAGAACATGACCTTCCTGATTACGGTGAAACGGTAATTATTACACTTGGAGGGAAAGTTGATAGGTTGGAAACTACAGTTAAGAAGAAAGTTTAAAGAAAATGTAAAATAAAGAAGGTGAAAGTGATGGAAAATACCAAAGAAATATTACAAGTAGAAGGATTTAAAGAAGTCGAGAAATTGGTTTTTAAACTTGGTGAAAAAATAGAAGAAGCTAATGTGATAGCGAGTAAATTAGCCTCTTCAAAAATTTATGTACAGGATAACCGAACAAAAGAAATTGATGAGTATCTCCTATTACTTAGAAAAGAATTTATTGAAAGTTTTCATTGCGAGCCTTCTGAATACTACTTGGAAGCTGTAGGGCACTCTCAACGTATTCGGATATCTTTACCTGAAATGAGAAAGTCTTGCGAGAAGTGACAACTTGTAATTTATTTATGCCAATTTTTACTTTGTTCTTATCATGATAGTGAAAAAATATAAACCCTCTAACTGATGTGTATGGTGGGATATCTGTAACTGGTTTCAAGTACGAATCTTCTATGTAGAAAATCTTTGAAAGTTCCTTTCCCATCGCGAATATAACACCTTTGCTATCTTTTTCAATCTTAGGTTGGGTAGTTATTTTGTAGTTACTTCCGAATTTTGAATAAGAGTTAAAAATTAAACCATCATTTAATTTATATTCAATGATTGATATAGGTAATGCACTTCTATTTGAGATAACTACATCAAGAATAGCACGATAATCCTCATGCCAATATACATCGGGAGTATCATAATCGGTAAAATCAGGTTTAATTATACAAGATGTGCTGTTGTCTATTTGTAATATCCCAATCTTAGCTCTATTTCTGTAAAAGTTCGTGAAAGTAATGATAAACGTCAGAACTGCAATCAAAAAAGTAGCTAATGGTAGTAAATCGATAATAATTTTAAAAATCGTATCCATAATACCACCTCCTTTCTAGCAATATTTTACTAGAAATGGAGAAGTGAATGTTAAATGTTTTTATCAACTATTTTGAGGAATCGTAAGATTTAATTATGAAGGAAAATTAAATAATGCCTAACGGAAAAACCGAGGGCACTAATCAAGATAGCATGATTTATGCTGTTTTGATTGGTGTCCTTTTTTTCTATATTGAAAGGAGATTTTTATGAGGACATTACAGAATGAATTATCTAAATGGTCAAAGAAAAATGGAAGTATGGTTTCTGCTAATAATGAAAATTTAAAGCCGATAAAGAAGAAAGAAAAGTTATCTAAGCGTGATCTAGAGGAATTAATGGGAATTTATCGACCGAGGCATTCGAGAGGTTTAGGTGGAGCATTTAAACAACGATAAAAACAATTGTGAATGGAGGATAAAATGATGAAAAAGAAATTTAATACATATTTACCTGCGATAGATTATAAAGCAACTAAAAAGGAAGTTGAAAAGACTTTTGAGGAATATAGAATGTATTTGGTTACGCTGCCTTCTGACTTTTTACCGAAAATTACTCCATCATACTCACAATTACCACCATCATTTACTAATGAATTTCACAGTTCAACAGAAGATGCAGCAATTGAACGTATAGAGTTTGAGAATGCTAGACAAAGGTTCATAAATAGAATCCATGAAGCTGTTAACTCTCTTAAACAAGATGAAAGATTTATTATTATAAAAAGTTTCATGGATAAAGATATTGGATATGATCCAGATATTTATTTGGAACTTGGAATTGGAAAAACAAGATATTATGAAATTAAAGGAGAAGCAATGCTTCGCTTAGCATTTGATTTGCAAATTGAAGTATATAAGAAAAAGAATGAGGTGAAATCAGCATGAACCTTGTTCAACCCATAAGAGATAAGGAACTTTTACAGGAAATTAAAAAGTGGTTAAAAGAAACAAATGAAAGGAATTATATTTTATTTTTGTTAGGAATCAATACTGGCCTTCGAATATCAGATATTTTGAGATTGAGAGTGAGAGATGTTCAAGGCTGGGACATCTACATTAGGGAAAAGAAGACAGGAAAGCCTAAACAGATTAAAATGCCTAATGAATTAAAAAAGGCAATAAGGAACTATGTAAAGGATAAGGATTCATCTGAATTCTTAATTAAAAGTAGGCAAGGAAAAAACAAACCAATCACCAGAGGAATGGCTTATGTAATACTCAGTGAAATAGCTGAAGAATTTGACTTAGAAAGAATCGGTACTCACTCACTTCGTAAAAGTTATGGATATCATCATTACAGACAATTTAAAGATGTAGCTGCACTTCAAAAAATATTCAACCATTCAGACCCAAGCATTACCCTTAGATATATAGGGATTGAACAAGATAGTCTAAATGAAATGCAAAGGAAACTTAGAATTTAGATTTATCTTATTTTTTTATTCATTTTTCAGTTAGCTACAAATTGGGTATTGTCTAACTCATGTAATGTAATGCTAATAACCATTGATATATCAATGGTTATGAATATATAGTGAGTTGTACACATTATAGAATATAGATAATTCATTAAGAGCAAAAATACTAAAAAAACGACTTTAAAGGTTATGATTTTGATATATTTAAAGAGTGAAAATTATATGATTTGGAGGATGCCTTTGTTTGGACTGGATATTTCAATATATAAGTATAACTGCAATAATTGCTGCTTTTGGATTTTTAGCCAAATATTTAATTCAGAGAAAGATTGATTCGTATTTTAATCTTAAGCTAGAGCATCATAAGCAAGAATTAAATGCACTCACAGAGAAAACTAAATACGACCTAAGTAAGAGACTTTTTGACTTTGAAGCTTTTGCAACGAAGAAACATTCTACTTATCCTGAATTATATAAAAAAGCGCATGCCTTAGTATTATGTCTAAGGGATTATATCTTTACAATGGAAGCAGAGTTTAATTTAGATGAGCCGATTAAATATGATTTAAGTGGAGAGAGTAGAGACATGTTAAGTTGGAGACATGAAGAAATGATGAAATTAGTAAATGCCCAAAAAGATGCAGCTGATTTCTTTTTCCACAACGAATTATTTATGTCTTTGGTGATTGCTAATAAGGCGACAGTTTTTTTGAAAATGACAAACGAAATTGTTAATTATTCCATGAGTCTTGAGTATGATAAACCATACGTAAATAGTCAATATGATCTTATTCAGACAAGATTAAAAGATTTAAAAAGTTCAATGCACAAAGAATTATCTTATAGTCATGACGATTAGTCTATTGCGAACTATTCACGAACTATCTACGGACAATAAACGGACGAAAAGAACAATTCAACATGATAAATTAGTAATATCAAAATATATCATAAAGCGCTTATCCAAATGGAGGGCGCTTTTTTATTGGATAAAAAAAACAGAACCCAAGTAGCTAATAAAAAGGTTCTGTTTTTCTTTATTACTTATTCTTAATCGAGTTAATTCCTAACGCTTCTTTTATTGATGTTTGTAGCAATTGAGAAAAATTTAACCCAGCTTCTTCACCAGCATCTCTAAGCCATTTTGGTAATGTGCAATTTTTAGTCACAGCTTTATTTGCTGCTTCATTACGAAAAGGAGGCATGAAGACTTCAATAAATATAATTTGTTCATCTTCTGATAACTCAATGGAGTTGGGTTCAGATGGTAAAGGTAAATCAGCTTCATTTTCTTCAAGCTCTAAAATACGAAAAGCTAACATTTCTTTTGCTCGTTTTATACCGTCAATTAAATCAGATGGGATTATTGCAGTACCAGGGAAATCTGGAAAATACAAACCTTGGTTTCCATCCACATCTTTTTCATACACGACGGGGTAAATATAATGACTCTTATTGGACATTTGTATCACTCCTATACCATTATTTTTTACATTCGTAAGGTAATGAAATTGGGTGGAACAGAGGGGTTAAAACTTAACCCCTGATGTTCTTTCGATACTTCTTAAAGTACCTTTTGGAATTATCTGTCCCATACTGTGGATGCTTATATCTGCGAATCTTGTTGGGTCATCTTTATGTATGTATCTTTGATGACTTCCTCCACCTTTGTGTGTAGGGGACTTGATAAAACCTTCTTTCTTAAGTATTTGAAGTACTTTCCGAGTGTTGACTTGTTTCCCCAATTTCATTACCTCCTTTCTATATTAATATTATAACACGCATAATTTATACGTGTCAACAAAAAATGCGCATAAATTATGCGTGTTTTTTTATGTACTTAATATGAGTAAAAGGGTGAGGGAAATTGTTAAAAGAGCAAAACAAAAATTCGAAAGGTGGTAGGAAGTAATGGAATTTATACAAGGAAAGGTTGATTTAGGAGAAATCTCAATTGACCTAAGTACATCTAAGTTATCAAAAAAATTAAGAGCAATTGCAAAACATACTTCTGCATTAGCAGATGAATTAGAGAAGATTGACCAATCAACTTGTCCCGAATGTGGAAATGCGTTAACAGAAGATACAATCCATGCTGACGGTGAGGTATTGGATAAGAATGTATACTGCACCTCATGTAATTACATTGAGAACAACATTATCTAATGACTCTACTAAAGTTGTGTTCTTGCGGTAAACCAATAGATATTAAGAAAACGAAGTGTAACAACTGTAGTAAGAGCAATGGTGAACGTCACAGGTTATACGACAAATACAGACGAGATAAAGAAGCAGCATCTTTCTATAGTTCATCTGCTTGGCAAAAGGTTAGAGAGCAAGCATTAATAAGAGACAAAGGCTTATGTCAGCTATGTCTAAAGAAGAAAAAAATAACCCTTGCTGATATGGTTGACCACATCATTCCAATTAAAGTTATGTGGGAATATCGTTTTGATTTAGAAAATTTACAGTCTTTATGCAACCATTGCCACTCAATAAAGACTAATGAAGACAAGAAAATTTATTAATTGAAAGGGGAGGGGGTGGTTAAAAAGTTTTTGTCGATTCACTGTAGACCGCGCTCACCCTGATTTCTCGCAAAAACTCCCTTTTCAAATTTTCCAGAGAGGAGGAAAAAGTATGCCACGACAGAGAGAACCGGTGGATTTATTGACATATAAAGGAAATAAAAATTTGACAAAGGCGGAAATTGAAGAACGAAAGTCACAAGAGGTAAAGGCACCAAGTGATAAGGTCAAGCCTCCAACATATCTTCCAAGGGATTTAAAAAGAGAATTTAAGAAGATAGCAAGCGAGTTAGTGGAAATCGGGATTATGACTAATCTTGATAATGATGCACTATCTCGTTTTTTATTGGCAAGAAAGATGTATCTCGAGGTCACTGATAAATTGTTGGAAATATCCCCTACTAAGGAAGTACCTAATTTTAAAAAGGATAGTAATGGTGATATATACGAAGATGGAACAAAAGAAATTATTAATGATATGCATTCTGAATTGTTAATTAGTCAGGATAAACTTTTCAAACAATGTCGAGCAGCTGCAAGCGACCTAGGATTAACTATTGCATCTAGATGTAGATTAGTTGTTCCTAAGAAAGAAGACAAACCCAAAAATAAATTTTCGAAGTTTGCGAAGTGATGTAAGTGCATCGAGCCACACAATATGCATTAGATGTAGTAGAAGGTCGAATAGTTACTGGTAAATATGAAAAGTTATCTGCTCAAAGACATTTAGATGATTTAGAAAAGTCAAAGCTTGCACCTTATGTTTACCGATTTGATGAGGACAAGGCAAATATTATTATTGAATATGCAGAAACCTTGATAATTGGTGAGGGTGATGAAAAGCAACCCTTGAAATTGGAACCTTTCCAGGTATTTTGTTTTGCTTCCTTACACGGTTGGGTTCATAAGTCAACAGGTTACCGCCGGTTTAGAAGTAGTTATATTCAGGTAGGAAGACAGCAAGGGAAATCTCTTATGAATGGGGTACTTGGTACTTTTTACGGGAATTTCGATGGATATAACTATGGGCAGATTTATTGTACAGCAACAAAACAGGACCAAGCTAAAATTGTTTTAAACGAAATGATAAAGTTTATTCGCTCTGACGAGGATCTTGAAGAAATGTTCAAGATTAAAGAATACGAGAGTACAATAATTTGTTTAATAACTAATTCAATTATTAAGGCACTGGGACGAGATACTAAATCTATTGATGGATTTCGTCCTTTACTAGGAATTATAGATGAATATCATGCACATCCAACTAACCAGATATATAAACTCCTTGAAGGTGGTACAGGAAATTTAAAAGAGTGTCTAATCAGTGTTATTACTACAGCTGGATTTGATTTAAATTCACCATGCTTTGAGTTATATGAGTATTGTTGCGGAATATTGGAAGGTGCATTTGAAAATGATACACAATTTGTGTTTATTGCTCAATTAGATAAAGAAGATGATATTTGGGACCCGAAAAATTGGGTTAAAGCTAATCCAATGACATGTAAGACTCAAGAAGGAATCGATCGAATGATTGATATCGCCAAGAAAGCAAAGGAAATGGGCGGGGAAGAATTAAGAGACTTCATGACTAAGAGGCTTAACATTTGGGTTCAGTTTACTGATAACCAATACATGAACTTTGAGCATTGGAAAAAGTGTGCTTCAACAAAGTCACTTGCGGACTTCAAGAAAATGAGTTGTTATGTTGGACTGGATTTATCAAGTGGAGGAGATTTAACAAGCCTAGCCTTAATTTTTCCTTATTTTACTGAAGGAAGAAAAAAATATTATGTTCATTCGCATTCTTTCATTCCAAAGAATCGTGTTGCTGAACACATCAAAACAGATAATGCTCCTTATGATATGTGGATTCGAGATAAATTACTAACAACCACAGAAACATTGGGAGGAATTAAAACTGATTATAAATACATCATTTCATATTTAAAGAGAATCATAGAGGAATATGAATTGGATGTAAAAATGGTCTGTTACGATCCTCACAATGCATCAGCATTTTTAAGCGATTTAGAAGAAATGGGAGTTGACTCAATATCTATTACACAATCTGCACGTAACCTAAATGACCCTACAGAGGATTTTAGATTAGAGGTTGAGGCGGGAAATGTGGAATATGATAAAAAAAATCAACTCTTAACTTGGTCTGTTAGAAATGCCAAGACAGTTTCTAACTCTTTTGGGGAAATAAAACTCGACAAGGATTTAAGGCAAAAACGAATTGATCCTGTTGATGCTGTTATTGATGGTTGGAAAATGGCGATGGCAGCTGCAGAAGGAAGCATAAATATAAATAAAGCAACTAGTGAGTTTATTGAAATGATGGGATGGTGAGGGAGGTGAAAATTTGAATATCTTTAGCAAAGTTTATCGGAGTATTAAAAACTGGATATCTCCAGTATCCAAAACATCAGATATGCAAAGTGAAGATTTACTCGAATGGTTAGGAATAAGTAAAACTCCAAAAAAACTTGTGGGTGAAGTTACTTATTTTACCTGTTTGAAAATGTTGTCAGAAACGTTAGGGAAAATGCCTATAAAATTTTATCAAGAAACAGAAAAAGGAATTGAAAAGGCAAAGCCAAATGCCTCGTATAAACTTCTAAGGAAACGACCAAATCCATTGATGACACCTTCAACATTTTGGTCGACGGTAGAACTTAATAGAAACCACTATGGAAATGCATATGTTTGGTTACGAAAAGAGTTTAAACGTCAAACCTATGGAGGTTCATACGATATCCAAGATATGTGGATTATGCCATCAGATTGTGTACAGGTTGTATTTGATGATGTTGGTTTTTTTGGAGGGAAGGGTTCGATCTGGTATATCTACACAGACCGATATAGTGGAGAACAATTCTTTTTCAGGAGCCATGAAGTACTTCATTTTAAAACATCATATAGTTTCGATGGAATAATGGGATTACCAGTTAGAGAAATATTAAAATCAACTGTCGAGGGTGGCTTAGAGAGCCAAACCTTCATGAATAACCTTTATAAGAGCGGTTTAACTGCAAAAGCAGCTTTAGAATATACAGGGGATTTAGACCAGAAATCAAAGGAGAAACTAGTTGCAGGCTTTGAATCCTTTGCAAATGGTTCGGATAATGCTGGGAAAATAATACCTGTTCCACTAGGAATGAAGTTAGTTCCTCTTAACATTAAGCTTACAGATAGCCAATTCTTTGAATTGAAGAAGTTTAACGCACTACAGATTGCTGGAGCTTTCGGAATAAAGCCTAATCAAATTAATGACTATGAAAAATCAAGCTATGCTAATTCGGAAATGCAACAATTATCTTTCTACGTAGATACTGAGTTGTTTATTTTAAAACAGTATGAAGAAGAGATTGACTATAAAATACTCTCACCGGAGGAACTGGATGAGGGTTATTTTTATAAATTTAATGAGAAGGTTATTCTTCGGACAGATAGTAAAACACAAATGGAAACTCTTGCAAAAGCTGTCGACAGTGGCATTTATAAGAGGAATGAAGCTAGAGAGATCCTAAACCTTCCTATAGCTGAAGGTGGTGATGTATTAACAGTTAATGGAAATAGCATACCTGTTACAATGGCAGGAAGACAATGGACTAAAGGAGGTGAGGAATAATGAAGAAGTTCTGGAATTTCATAGAAAATAAAGCTACCGAATCACAACCAGCAAGCGTTGAATTACGGATTGAAGGAGATATTGTCGATGATAACAATGTTTGGGTTTATGAATGGTTTGGTGAGCCTTCTGCTAGTCCTAATGCATTTAAAAATGAACTTAATAAATATAGTGGACAAGATTTAACTGTATGGATTGATAGCTATGGTGGAAGTGTATTCGCTGGTGCTAGTATTTACAATTCTTTAAAAGAACATAAAGGAAAAATCACAGTAAAAGTGGATGGCAAAGCAATGAGTGCTGCTTCTGTTATCGCCATGGCTGGGGATGAAATACTCATGAGTCCTGTTGCTATTATGATGATTCATAACCCTTTAACAGGAGTATATGGCGATATGCATGAATTAAGAAAGACTGCTGATGTTTTAGATACTGTTAAAGATTCAATAATTAACGCTTATTTAACAAAAACAAGTAAGTCTAGAGAAGAAATTTCTCAACTTATGGATATTGAAACTTATATGTCGGCTAATGATGCAGTATCAAGAGGGTTTGCTGATGGAGTATTATATCAAGACCAACCTTTAGATATCGCGAATATGGGTGCATTTACTTTTAATAAGTTAGATATAGTTAATAGCACTAAACAATCTATACAGCAGGCAATTAAACTTTTTGGAAGCTCAAGAGACAACAAAATTGAAAAAGAAAAACTTCTCTTGGAACTAGAACTTATCTAGTTCTTTTTATATGACCAAATTTAAGGAGGAATTACATTGAATCCAGAATTATTGAAAATGTTAACTGAAATTAATAACAAAAAAGCAGAAGCAAAAAGATTAGTTATGGAAAATAAAATTGATGAAGCAAAGATTGCGAAGGATGAATTAATTGATTTGCAAAACAAGTTCGATTTAGCTAAGGATTTATTTGACGAAGAAGAAAAACAACAACAAACAGCTGCACAAAATAAAGCTGTTAAACCTGAAGAACAAAAGAAAAACTACCTTAATTCTTTTGTGAATTTATTCAAATCTACTGTATTGAAAACCTCTGTAAATAATGAAGATGTTGAAGTTTATAACATGATGACTGAGAAAGATCCTACTGCAGGGGTTTCAGATGGTGGTCTTACAGTACCACAAGATATTCGTACGCAAATTAAAGAATTACGTCGTGCGGGTGATGCATTAGAAACACTTGTGAATATTGAGCCTGTTTCAACACTTAGTGGTTCACGTGTAATTGAGGTAAATGCTGACGAAGTACCTTTCGATAACGTAGAAGAGGCGGCACAATTTCCAGAGGTAGACACACCTAAATTCAAAAATTTAGCATATAAAGTCTTGAAAAAAGGTGGAATTTTAAAAATAACTAGAGAGTTGCTTCAAGATACTGCTGAAAATATCCTAGGTTACTTAAGAAAATGGATAAGTAAAAAGGCAAGAGTAACAAGAAACTTTATGATATTAGATGAGCTCGACAAAAGTTTTGGTGGAGAAAAAACCAAGAAATTGAATACCTTTGATGATTTTAAAGACATTTTCAATGTTGAGTTAGATCCTGCAATTGCGTTAACATCTATTGTTTTAACTAATCAAGACGGATTTAATTGGTTGGACAAGCAAAAAGATGCTGATGGTAACTATTTGCTGCAAAAAGATCCTACACAAGCAACAAAAAAATTACTGTTTGGTGAATACCCAGTAATTAAAGTATCAAATAAAGTTTTAAAATCTACTGATGTATTAACTGCAGAAGAAGTAACAGGAAAGAAATTTCCCTTTTACTTTGGAGATTTAAAAGAAGCTATCACAATTTTTGATAGAGAATCATTATCCATTGAATTTTCTACAGAAGCTGGAGATTTATGGGGTAAGGATTTAACTGGTGTAAAAGTACGTGAACGACTTGATATTAAAACAGTTGATACGGAGGCAGTTGTTAAAGGTGAAGTGGAAATATCGACTGTTTCAGAAGTTTAAGGAACGGTTTTGTTACCGTTCTCCCTAAGGGGGAATCAAAGTGATTATAGAACTTAAAGAAACTAAAGAATGGCTCCGGATTGATGGGGATGACGAAGATACAACTCTAAAAGTTCTTATAGGTGCTGCCGAAAATTACCTTAAAAATGCCACTGGTCATGAATTTGACCAAACATATAATCAAGCAAAGCTTTTTTGCTTCGTTTTGGTAACTGATTGGTATGAAAATCGTGAATTAATTGGTAATAAACCATCAGAAAAAGTTCGATTTACAATACAATCTATGCTCACGCAATTACAAAATATAACATTTGAGGGAGAGGAAACAAGTGGAATTTAAAGTTTTAAAGACATTTATATGCAAGATTTCAAAAAAATATTTTACTAAAGGAAGTTTTTATAAAACAGATGATTCAAATCGAGCAAAATTTCTACAGGAAAATGGGTATGTTGAACCAATTAAAGAAAATAGCGATGAATTACCTGTAGATTTAGGAAAAACAGTAGAAGAGCTTAGCAAATCCATTACAGAAGAGTTTGATAAGGAAACTCTTAAATTAATTTTGGCAGCTGAAGAAAGTGGAAGAAATCGTTCAACACTTATTGTTCATATTGAATCACTTTTAAAAGGTGATGAGGATGAATCCAGCAAGGCTTGATTGTCGCATTGAAATAGGAGAAAACAAGAGTATCAAGGACCCAATAACAAAAATAAATCAAACAAAATGGGTTCCATTTCATACGTGTTGGGCAGAGAAAGATGAACCAACAGGACGTTCTTTTTATCAAGCAGCTGTTGCACACCTTGAATATGTAACATGGTTTAACATTCGATCCAAAAAAGGGATTAAACCGGATATGCTTGTAAAATACAAAGATCGTACATTTAAAATCGAAAATATTAAGTATGGTTCAAGAAAGGAAAACCTCGATGCTCTTCAATGTAGAGAGGTGATTTAATGGGTTCTTATTTAAATGTTGATGGTTTTTCTCAAATTCAAAATAAAATTATCGAATTAGGAAAAAAAGGTCAACGTATAGAAAATAAAGCGTTACGTGCTGGGGCAGAAATAGTACGAGCTGAGATTAGTGAACAAGCACCTCGCAGTGATAAACCAAGAAAGCCAACAGATGGAACACAAAGTTGGAGAACAGGTGAACATGCTGCAGATCATATTACAGCCAGTAGTGTAAAAAGGTTGAATGGTTCAAAAGTTGTTGAAGTTGGGATTTCCCGAGTAGATACTTCTCATTACTTTTACCTTAAATTTCATGAATATGGGACTGTTAAAATGGCTCCACGCCCATTTATGAAACGTTCTCTTAGACTATCTAGAGATAGGGCAAGAGCAATAATGAAAAATATATACAAAAAGGAGCTGGGACTATGATAGATTTAGAAGTTCCAGTCATTGATGCGCTTGAAGCAGATGAAGAGGTTATAAAATTAGTTGATCAGAAGATTTTCAGATTGAGCGTTCCCTCAGAATTTGCGGATAAGTATCCTTATATCCGTGTCGCAGAGTTAGATAATACTGATAATGATTATGCAGACAATAAAGCTAGAACGAGCGACATTGATATCCAAGTTGACTTCTGGACTAAAGACGATCCAGGAGTCCTTCAATCATCCATAGATGCTGTTATGAAGTCACTTCAGTTCAGAAGAACAGGAGTGACTCCTTTTTTTGAAGAAGAGACAGGAGCAATTCGAAAATCAATAAGATATAGAACAAAAGTGAAAATAGAGGAGGAATTTTAATATGGCATATGTAGGTTTAAGGAAATTAGTATACGCAAAATTGTTAACAGATCCACTAGGTGGTACTCCCACATATGAAGAACCGAAACCTTTTGCAAAAGCAATTACAGCAAACGTTGAAACAGCAACAAATAGTGCAACAAATTATGCAGATAACCGACCTGTCAAAGTGGTTACACAAATTGGAGAAACAACTTTAACATTAACTTCAGACGAATTAAGCCAAGAGGTACTTTCGGATGTTCTTGGTATGGAACTAAAAAAAGGTGTTGTCATTTATAAACAAACAGCAAAAGCACCTTATGTTGCATTAGGGTTTATTGGAGACAAAGATGATGATACGGAGCAGGTTGTTTGGTTAACCAAAGGGAAGTTCTCTGTACCATCTACAAATATTAATACAAAGACGGACTCACCGGAATTTCAAAATCCAGAAATTACAGGAACGTTTATCGGCCGTGATGCAGATGAGGTATTTAAAATTGTAGGAGATACTGCTGACGAAGCATTTGCTCCATTTAGAGATACATTCTTTAATCAAGTATTTGATCCTGCAGCATTAGATGCACCAACAGTATAACTTTAAACATGTTAGAGGCACTTTTAAAAGGTGCCTCCCTTTATTTTAGGAGGTAATTTGATATGGAAATCACATTGAAAATTGACGGAAAAGAAAAAACATTCACCCAAGAATTTGTTCCAATGAAAATTCATCGGAAAGCACTAGAAGTTGAGAAATATGCCAAATCTGAGGATATGGATGAGGTAGAACTATTGGATCGTAGAGAAAACCTATTGGTAGAGATATTTGATAAACAATTTACAAAAGAGCAATTAGAAGACGGGCTTAATGCTATTAACCATGAAAAAGTTTTCTATAACATTATTGGCGTGGGTGTGTTGGGTTATGTTTCTATTGAGGATAAAGAAGATATGGGAAAGTTCCTAACAGAGCTTCAGGAAAACGTGTCACAATCGACCAAAAAATAGAACAAATTAAAGATCTTTATCTTGATTTAATGGGTGCTCCACGTTTTTGGACCGTCCAACAAATAGATGAAATGGATAGTCATTATTTCTTTGAATTATTAGCATATCAAAACGAAATGAGCAAGCCAGGAGCAAGATTAAAGCAAGCAAAAGCAAGAGGAAACTTAACACCTATAAATCATGTTTTCTAGGAGGTGGAAGCAACATGGCAAATGATGATTTAGGTAGTATGATAGTTCGCGTAGGGTTAGATGGGACTGATTTTGAAAAAGGCGTTAAAAATATCAATGCAAAAATGAAGCTTGCTCAGAGTGAACTAAAAGCTTCTTCCTCCTCATTTGAAAACTTTGGAAATACTGTAGATGGGTTAAAAATTAAGTATGATAATTTATCCAAGCAATACCAATTGCAGGGGGAACGGGTAAAGCAATTAAGGAAACAATATGATGACCTTGTAAAAAGTGGGCAAGGTCAGTCGCAGGCAGCTCTGAAAGTTGCTAAAAGTTTAAACTACGAAATTGCCTCTTATAATCGTCTAGGAAAAGAAGTAGAAAATGTATCTAGTGAATTAAAGGAATTAACCATCGAAACGAAATATCAAGAGTCTTCCTGGGCAAAGGCTGAAAAGTCTTTAGCTTCTTTTTCTGATAGAGCAAGTAAGACGGGAACAACTTTACAATCCTTAGGTAAAGGGTTGACTGTCGGCGTATCTTTGCCCCTAGCTACTCTAGGTGGACTTGCAATGAAATCAGCATCGGATTTCCAAAAATCTCAGGGTAAAATGCAAGCAGCTTTAAATCTTACTAAAGAAGAAGCGAAGGCCATGGGAGAGACTGCTAAAGAAGTCTGGAAAGATGGTTTTGGCAATGATATGAATGAAGTTTCAGAAGGTGTTATTTCGGTTAAGAAAAACCTTCAAAATATCACTGGTAAAGAGTTAGAGTCGGTATCAAGACAAGCATTTATTCTTCGTGATACTTTCGGTTATGAAATTCCGGAATCCACACGTGCAGCAAAAGCATTAGTTGATCAATTTGGAGTTGATGCTTCTAAGGCGATGGATTATATAACGGTTGCAGCACAAAAGGGTGGAGATTATTCTAACGAACTTCTTGATACTATTAGCGAATATAGTGTCCAATTCAAAACAGCTGGAATGGACATAGATGGAATGTTTAATATCCTTATTCAAGGTGCCCAAAATGGCGCATGGAACCTTGATAAAGTAGGGGATGCTGTTAAAGAATACGCAGTTCGTGCTGTTGACGGTTCAAAAACGACCGAAGAAGGTTTTAAATCGATTGGTCTTAATGCTGATGATATGGCTAAGAAAATGGCACAAGGTGGGGATTCAGCCCAAAAGGCTTTCATGGCTACAGTTGCAGCCATTACTTCAATGAAAGATCCACTAAAGCAACAACAAGCTGGAGTTGCTTTATTCGGAACTCAATGGGAAGATTTGCAAAAGAATGTTATTGGAGCCATGGATCCAACTAAAGATGTACTTGGTGAAGTAGCAGGTGCAACAAACAAGGCTGGAAAGGCACTGAAAGATAATTTAGGGGATAGAGCAACACAACATTTACGTGAACTAGGCGCAGCCTTAATTCCTTTAGGGAATATATTATTGGATACAATAGAGCCAGCATTTGAAAGTGCATCAGAGCATATAAAAGCATTTACCGAATGGATGGAAAGTTTATCTCCAACAGGAAAGAAAACGGTTGTTGCTATAGCAGCCATTACTGCAGCACTTGGTCCCGTAGCAATAGGTCTTGGTTTTGTTGTTAGGGGTGTTGGTGCTGTATCAAAAGCATTAAGCACTGGAATAGGAGTGTTTGGAAAATATCGTACAAGTGCAATGCTTACAACTACATCTGTAAGTAATTTAGGTAATTCGGCAACAGTTGCTGGAGGAAAGTTAAAAGGTACCAATACAGCAATAGGTACTACTTCAGGTAAATTGGTTGGCATGGGAGGAACTGTATTAAAGACTACTAAGAATATTGGAAGTCTTTCCAAAATTTTAGGTGTAGCACGTCTTGGTGTAGGAGCTTTAGGTGGTCCAGTGGGTGCATTAGCTACTGTGGGGCTTCCACTATTAATTCAAGGTGGAGTAAATTTGTATAAGCATTTAAAAGAAGAGAGCATTCCTACTATAGAAAACTTTGGGAATAAGGTATCTGATTCAACTTCAAAAGCGGTACTTGGTTATAAAAAATTAAATGATGATGCTACTACTCAACTTAATGAATTGATGTGGTCAGGTGAAAAAATTACTGCAGAGACTGCAGAAAAATTAACTTCAACGTTTGGTCAAATGGGAGATAAAATTTCTGAAAGTTTAAAGTTGGATTTTGACGAAAGTTATAAAAACCTTAGTACATTCCTCGCTAATAGCAAGGTTTTAAGCGCATCTGAGCAACAGGAAATATTAAACAATATGAAAATTAAACAAGAGGAACAACAAAAAGCTGTTCAAGATTCTGAAAATAGAATAAAACAAATAATGGACTCAGCCAGCCAAGAAAAACGAGCCTTAACACAAGCTGAAAAAGATGAAATCAACATGATCCAAAATCAAATGATGACAACTGCAATTCAAACAATGTCAAAAAGCGAAGTAGAACAAAAAGTCATTATGGAAAGGTTGAAAAATGAATCAGCTAATATTACCGCACAACAAGCTGCAACAACAGTTCAGAATAGTTTAAAAGCAAAAAACGGAGCTGTTAAAGAGGCAAACGATAAATACAATAAAACAGTAGCAGCAATAATTCGAGAACGTGATGAAACAGGAACAATTTCTGCTCAACAAGCTGAAAAAATGATCAAAGAGGCTCGGCTTCAACGGGATAAATCAGTAAGTGCTGCAACTGAAATGCATAACGGTGTTGTTGAACAAGCTAAAGCACAAGCTGGAGGACAGGTCGATAAGATTGATTGGACTTCTGGTGAAGTGTTAAGTAATTGGGACTTAATGCTTCGTGGATCTGCCAAGACAATTAACGCTATGAGTTCAGGTATTAACTGGGTCTTAGATAAAATAGGTGTTAAAACAAAAATACCTATGTGGGAACCTAAAGGATATAACAGTAAGAAAAACTCACTTCCAAGCTCAGCTAGACGCGCAACCGGAAATATGGAGCTATATGCTAAAGGTACTCCATCGAGTGGACATCCAGGGGGACCAGCGATTGTTGGGGAAAAAGGTCGTGAATTAGCTCATATTCCTGGTCAAGGTATAACCCTCCTTGGGACAAGAGGAGCTGAATACCATAGTAATCTCCCTAAAGGTACTTCTGTACTACCTAACAAACCAACGGAGAGATTATTAAAAAGTTACGGATTCCCAGGCTATGAGGACGGTGTCGGTAACTTTTTTGATTGGGCATTAAAAGGACCAAAAACACTAATGGATAACGTATGGAAGAAATTTGGTGTTAGTATGGAAACTCCTGGTGGGGCATTTGAAACACTTGGGACAGGAATCATGAACTTTCTTAACAATAAAACATTAGCTTTTTTTAAAAATAAAATTGATGAGTTTTTTAATTTTGGTGCTACAGCTAGTGGAAATGTGAAAAGTTGGATTACTCAGGCAATGGCTATTACAGGTGTACCAGCCAATTGGGCAAGTTCACTCTTGACTATAGCTATGAAAGAGTCTGGTGGAAATCCAAAAGCATACAACAATTGGGATATAAATGCTAAACGCGGAATTGCTTCAAGGGGGTTAATGCAAACTATTCCACCTACTTTCGAAGCATATAAAATGCCTGGACTAAATGACATTTTTAATCCTGTTCATAATGCTGTTGCAGCAATTCGTTACATTCAAGCACGTTATGGGAATGTGTTTAATGTTCCAGGGATAAAATCAATGGCTACAGGCGGAGCTTATAAAGGTTACGCTACGGGAGGGGAGATTAATCATCCACAATTAGCAATGTTAGGAGAAAATAGGTGGAAAGAGTGGGTAATTACATCAGAGCCAAGATACCGTCGGAATAACCTTTCTATGTGGGCTGAGGCTGGGCAGGCAATGGGAGTACCAATGATTCCAAATGTACCAACTGTACCAAGTAGAAATTACAGTAGTCCATCAGGATTGATGTCTCAATTTAATGCACTTTTCGAATCAATTGAGAACTTTTTTGATAAACCTATTGCATTAACAGTTAATCTCACTAGCACATTGGATGCTAGAGAACTGTCTAGAGGTACATGGAAATACGATGTTGAATATCAAGAAAGAGATAATAAAGTGAAGAAAACCTTTAGAGGGGAGTAAGACAAAATGGGAATGACATTTAATAATGAAAGACGGTCTTACCTCACTATTTTAAAAGGAAGAGAACGCCCATCATGGGCACCTATTGAACAAGAATTAATTGAAATACCTGGTCGAGCAGGTGCATACAAAAAAAGTAAAAAGGTAAAGGTTAGACAAATTAATGTTCCTGTTTTGATCGAAGCCGAAAATATAGCTGATATACAAAAGGTTAAAGAGGATTTAGCATCTTGGTTAATTACTGATGAAGCTGCACCATTAGTGTTTGACGATGAACCAAATCGAATTTACTATGCAGAGGTCGACGGTTCACTAGATTTAGAAGAATTTGTTAACATTGGTACAGGTGTAATTAGTTTTATTTGTGCCGATCCATACAAATATGGTCCTTTACATCGGGGAGTTTTTGAATCTGAAATTGCATCAATAACAAATTCCGGAACAACTGAAACGTATCCTATATTTCGAGCAACTGTAAAGGAACCTATCACATTATTAGATATTGTAACTGAAGATGCATACATGAGCATCGGAGAGTCTGTTGACCTTGAAAGTGAGGTAGCGTTTAAAAAAGAAGAAAGGTTGCTATGGCAAGAGATGAGTACTATGGTTGGATGGTCAGAAGCTACAGCAGTAGACGGCGGAGTGATTGCCGGTTCAATGGTAACTGATGGGTATAAGTTCATCGCTTCAAGTTACGGTAATGGATCCGCCTGGCACGGACCAGCAAAAAGAATTACTATTCCTAATGGACCATTAACAGATTTCAGAGTGGATGCCCTCGTAGAATTAGGTAATCGTCAAGCGATAAAGGCTGGTAGAGTAGAAATCTATTTACTAGATAGTAGTAATGCAGTTGTTGCAAAGATGGCTTTGAAGGATACTCACAAAGGTATTGCATTAGCATATGGAGAAGCAAGACTTGGTGGTTCTACTAGTAAACAATTTTTGATAAATGAATACGGGGATAAAAAGGGATCCTGGAATGATTTTTACGGAATGTTAAGAATTCAGCGTATCGGTAAAAAGTGGACAGCTTATATAGCGAAAATTGATACAGATACCAATTTACATCACACTAGGAGAACAGTATCTTACTTAGATGTTAAAGGAACATATAATAAAACCGTTTCACAAATTGCTGTTCATGTTGCACAATATGGCTCATATAGCCCAGCAACATTAGGAATATATGATTTAAAAGTTTTTAGAATTAATAGTCATTCAGATGAACAAATACCTTATATTGCAGATGCTGGCGATGTAATTGAAATAAATCATGCTAAAAATAGCATATTAATAAACGGAGAAGACCGGAAGGACCTAAAAGATTTTGGTGCTTCTTTTTTTTCGCTCAAATCAGGTACTAATACTGTTCAAATATCACCTTATTCTTCCCTAGAAAATGTAGAAGTTGAATGGAGGCCAAGGTATTTATGATACACATTCTTGATTACAAAACAGAGAGAATAGTTGGTACTCTTGAAAATAAAGAAGAAACCTCACTTTTTTGGGAGGATAGCCATAAGCAATCATTAAAAGATAATCTTGAAACATTCAATTTCACTATGCAAGCTGATGTGAAAGAGTCTGAATTTGTTAGCAAAAGAAACCGCATCATCATACCAGATGAGGATGGTTTTTTTCGCGAATTTATTATCTTTGAAGCCAAACAATATTCTGACCTTACCAAAGAAGTATATACAAATGGTTCTTATACTGATTTAAAGAAACAAAAAATAATTGAACCAACTACATTAGATAATCAAACAATCTCTAATGCAGGGCAATTCGTTTTATCAGATACTAGTTATCAGCTAGGGATAATTGAGATATCGGGAACAAGAAAAATAGTATTTGAGAATTACAAAGATGCTTTAAGTGCTCTTCAGATCATTGCTTCGGCATTTGATTGTGAGTTGCGTTTTCGAGTTGAGGTAAAAGGAAACCGAATAATAGGTAGATATGTAGACTTCCTGCAGCAAGTTGGAGGCAAGAATGGCAAGGAAATTGAGTTAGGTAAGGATTTAATTGGAATTACTCGTAAAGAAAACACAGATGAAATTGTAACCGCATTGATTGTACTTGGTCCAGAGAAAGAAGATGGTACACGTACAATTGTTACAGTTAAGGACGAAGATGCACTTCAACGTTGGGCTGATAAAGACAATCGGCATTTATGGGATGTTTACGAACCAGAAGTTGACCAGGACGTTACCGAGGAAAGATTAACTGAACTAGGAAGAAACGAGTTAAATAAGAGAATTAACTCACTGATAGAATATACAGCTGATACTGCAAGTATTGAACATATATTCGGATATGAACATGAGAAAGTTCGACTTGGTGATACAACAAGAATTAAGGATACATCCTTTGAACCTGCGCTATATGTGGAAGCAAGAGTAATTGAAGTTGATCGCTCTATTTCTGATCCTTCTGCAAAAAGTTATGTTCTCGGAGACTTTATTGAGTACAGTGAAGAAGATATTATGGCTAGATTTAAAAAGCTTCAAGCTATTCTTCAACAAAAGGTATCAGCCGGTGAGATAACAGCTATTCGTGAATATGTTGATCAACAAGACCAGGTAAATTATGAAGATTCCACACGTTATGCTGATGTTGTATCAGATACAGCTAAAACGGAAGCTGTAGAAGTAGCAGCTACGGATGCAACACAAAAAGCAGATAATGCGAAAACAGAAGCAATTAATACTGCAGCGACAGACGCAACACAAAAGGCTAATGCAGCAGAGTCTAACGCTAAGTCTTATGCTGAGACAAAGGCAGAAGAAGCAAAAACGGCAGCGATAGCAGCAGTGAAGTTACAGATAGAAACCAACATAGCGACCGCAGAAGTAGAACTAAAGAAATACTCAGACGACGCAGCAGCACAGGCAGAACTAGACGCAAAGAATTATACGGACGGAGTCAAAACGCAGATAGAAACTGCTATGACCTCTCATGCTAATAGCGTAGCTGCGAATGCAGAAAAAGCAGCTAAACTTCACGCAGATAGCGTAGGCACTACAGTAGAGTCAGCAGCGAAAAAGCACGCAGACTCACAAGCAGCAGCAGCCCAAACTAATGCGCAAAACTTCGCTAAAAACGCAAGTAATATCAACAGTGGAACGTTAAACGGTTCTGTAGTTAATATTACTAATCTAAATGCTTCTAATATTGTGTCAGGCAATATGTCAGCAGATTTTATTTATGGTGGAACCATTAACGGTACAACTGTAAATATAATCAACCTTAACGCAGCAAATATTAAATCGGGTACTTTAGATACAGCACGACTTGCTACAAGCTCGATTACTGCTGATAAATTAGTAATTGGCGACTTTACTAACCTTTGTGAAAACCCCGATTTCGAGGGAGATACAGTCGGAAGCACACCTAAAGGTTATGCAGATTCAGCACTTGCGAAAGTGTTAGACATATCTACTTATCAGAATGGTAACGGCTCTAGCAAAGCGTTAGGGTTAAACGCAAGAAATAACGGTAATTCGGACATTTACGGTACAAATCTAATACCTGTAAAAGCAGGACAAAAATTCTACTTAGAGGCAGAGGCTAGATATCTCAATACCGCAGGAACGGGTTACGGGCGTATTGGCTTCAATAGATATGATGAGAACAAGAACATGCTTAGTAATTGGGATAGCGTAGCTAGTTGGGGCAGTACATCTAAAGAAACTTCCTTTACAAAGAAGAGTGGTGTATATACAGTACCGCATAACGGATATATCCGACTATGGGTAAGTTTTGCGAACAATGCGGAGACTTCTAACGTATTCGTAGTAGATAACATTCGTGTACACCGTATGACTTCTAGCGAACTTATCGTAGATGGATCTATTACAGCAGACAAGATTAACGTTAGTAACTTAGCAGCAATTACAGCTAATTTAGGTACAGTTACAGCAGGAAGTATAGATGCTGCGAAAGTCACGATAACTAACCTTAATGCGAGCAATATCAACGCAGGAACACTAAGCGCCGACCGTATCGGAAGTAAGACAATAACATCCGACAAGATTAATGTTACGAGTCTATCGGCACTTAGCGCAAACTTAGGTACGGTTACAGCAGGAACACTAAAAGCAGTTACGCTAGAATCAGCAACGGGAAATTTTAGCGGTGACATAAAGGCTTATAGTTTAAGAATATCTAATACAGATGTGTACGGCTCACAACTAACCTTCGAAGGCGGTGCAATAGTCGGTAACGGAAAGTTAGCATTTATCGGAGGTGCAGGGGCTAGCGGTGAGGTCATAGACAACCTAGATTTTCACGTAGGCAATGGTCAAGTAACAAGCAGTAGACCCGAGGAATTCACAAACCTAGAAAAAGCACACATGCACGCAGACGAAACAATTATGTACGGTAGTTTAGAGGTTAAGGCACTAGATCAGTACACGCCAATGCTTCGCTTTAATACGGCTAGACCGTGGGCGTTCAAACAGGAAGGTACCGATGCTAGTACATCGCTCGTGCTAAAATCCGAGTCAGACGGGAAATACTTCATAATAAGAGGCAGCGACGATACAGCGATAGCTTCTTTCTACAGTAATGCAGGCTCTAGTAAGGTAGTAGTTAGAACGATATATGCCGAAAACTGGGTTCGTTCAACAGGCTCTACTGGATGGTTTAACGAAACATATGGTGGTGGAATCTACATGACCGACACTGCCGACGTAAGAGTATACAACGGAAAAAACTTCCGTGTAGACGGATTATTAAAAGCGTACAAAGGAGCAAACATTAACGGAGCAATAACATTAGATACACCAATAAATTCGTTAGCTCACGCAGCCTTACCGAAAAATAATGGGTGGACAGATTACGATACTGTTAATTATATCGGAGCAAGCTATACGAAATCGGCAGACGGCTTCGTAAAGCTTCGAGGCATGGTAACAAGTGGCGCAGTTGGTACGGTAATAGGAACACTTCCCGTGGGATGTAGACCTTTTAAAACAGAAGTATTCCCAGTTCAAACTAGCAGTGGAGAAGGTAGGATAGACGTACAAAGTAATGGGTATGTAATACTTCGCTCAGGTGGTACAGGTTGGGTGTCTCTTAGTGGAATAATATTTAAAGCAGAAAACTAACAAGGAGGCGTTATATGTGCAAGACTTTTCTACAAAAATTAACGCTTTCGTAGTAGATGAACAAGGGTATATTTCAGAGTATATCCTTGTTTTACCTTACGACGTACTAGAAAGAAATGTAATTAAGGAAAGTTGGAATCAACGACTATTTGTTCCTAAATGGGATTATGAAAATAGTTTATGGATTGAAGGATTATCTCCAGAAGAAGTTGCTATTAGAGAGCAAGAGATAAATGATCAGAAACAACAAATCCCGGGTGAAGAAATGAATGGAATGGCTATCTTAGAGCTTTCAAACATAATTTTAGGAGGATAAGGAGTGAGTGATGTGTTAGCAATGTTGTATGCGACTTATATTATGAAAGGAAAATGGACATTTTCCAATGTCCCAGAATTGCTTAAATCACAAGTTAAGGAAATTCTTCAAGCAGAAGGCTTAGAACATTTAACTGAATGAATTTAAGCATAAAAAACTAATGAGGTGATTTAGATGGAAAATGAAAAAATAAACATAAGCTTAGATTTTGAGGAAGTAATAAATTCATTGACTCAAAAGGTAGCTCAATTAGAAAAAACACTTGCTATTGAAACAGCAACAAAGAGTGCTCTAGTTAGACTGATTAATGAGTACAAGTTAAAAGAAAAAGAACAAACAAATAAAAATCATCAAAGCGCTGAATAAGGGCTTTTTTATTTTGTCTTTAAGGAGGTGGGCAATTTGGAGCAAAAAGAAGGAGAAAGAATTACCGCATTAGAAACCCAACTTTTAAATTTAACAAAATCAATTGAACGGATTGAAATTAAGTTAGATGCATATAGTTCTAACTTTATACCCAGGTCCGAAGCAGATTTACGATTTGGTCAAATTGAAAAAGAAATGAGCGAAACAAAAAACAACAAACGTTCGAATATAGCTTTATGGATAAGTGGCGCAGCTGTTGCAGTCACTTTTTTATTTGGTGTATTAAATTACTTAAAATAATGGAGGAATTAATATGAAAAAGGATATTGCAACATTAATCGGGGGATTTTTGACAGCTTTACTTATGTTTTTTGGAACAATTGGTATCTCATTCGATTGGTTCACAACGGATAGTATTAATGCTTTCGTGGTCCTAATAAGTGCATTCATTGCTCTTGTTATTAATGGTTATGCAGTGTGGAAGAACACATTTGTCACTAAAAAAGCTCAACAATTTAAAGAAAATGCTCTAAAAGCTCAAGGGTTAATTAAAAAATAAGCTGCTCATAAGAGTGGCTTTGTAATTTTATTTAAGGGGAGAAAAAGTTATGGATATAGTAATATCAAGTGGTCATGGTTTATATGTACGAGGTGCAAGTTCTTATATTGATGAAGTAAATGAAGCACGTAAAATAGTTTCTCAGGTAGCTAAATATTTAAAAGAGTGTGGATGTAATGTTACTGAATATCACGATAATACATCAAAAACTCAAAAGGACAACATTAATCGTATTGTTACCTTCCACAATTCTAAGGAACGAGATTTAGATGTTTCAGTGCATCTTAATGCTGCAAACAAGACAGATGATCCACGCGGTGTAGAAGTCCTTTATGTTTCTGAAAGTGGACGGGCAATTGCTGAAAAAGTAGCAGCAGCAATTGCAAAAGCAAGTGGTCTTAAAAATCGGGGTGCCAAAAAGAGAACTAACCTTGGTTTTCTTAATGGTACAGAAGAAACAGCGATTCTAATTGAGGTATGTTTTGTAGATAGTAAAGCCGATGTTGATATTTACAATGAAAAATTCAATGAAATTTGTGTAGGAATTGCTGAATCAATTTCTGGTAAGCAAGTAAAGAAAGTAAAAGCATCAAAACAAACAAAATCTGTTCAAATTAAAACAGGTGGATTAACTCCTGAAATGGTAGAGGAAGTATCGAAATACTTCAAACAAAAAGGATGGTGGGCAGAAGTTCAGTTCACAACTGATGGTAAAAATCCAAGAGCATTAACAGGTGGTTTATCTCCTGTATCAAGAAATGAATTTGAAAAGTGGTTAAAAGATCGTAATTGGTGGTATGAAATTATTAAATAAAGAAGCAACCCTCTCTTTTATTAGAGAGGGAAGTTTTTAGAAAGATTCATATCCTTATTGAATTTAAGATAGCCTTTGCTCAATCCAATGAAACCGATATTACCCATTTAATATTTCGTGAATGCGACGGACTTCTTCTCTCGCAAGGTCATCATATTCACCAATTAAATTTTGTTTTGATGAAAGTCTATATTGAAAATCTCTTTTAGTAACGTCTCTATCTAAATCATAAACTTCATATTGATATACTCCATGTTGTCCTCTTTTATATCGACCTAGTGCTAATAATATCACCTTGCTCGCACCGGCTTTAATCAATAAATTTCTAGCAGCCTCAAATGAAATACCATTTGTAACATAATCATCCATTACACAAACAACTTTATCTTTAATTCTTTTGGAATAGTATGGATTTAAAACAATTGAATCAAAGTGTTTCGAACAACCTTCCCTAAGACGTACTTCATGGTGCGTTTCTCGACTTTTATTTACTGCGGTATGTCTAATAAATAAAGGCTCCTTCATTCTTTTGCCTGTTAAGTACCGGCATCTCTCTTTTAGCTCTTCCATTTCCTCATTTACATCACCACTTGAAGTAGGGAAAACACCCCAAATATCTATATTTCGTAATGCTGAATCTTTCATTACTCCTGAAATCAAGTGGAAATAAAGAGTATTAAAGTATTTTCTATCCCCAGACTTTAATAATTTCTCAAACCCTTCTAAAATTTCTCTTTCCGTTGCAACTCGATTAAATGTGTTTGCGGAAGTCAATGCTAGAACAGTAGTGTTTTGATCTACTTCTAATTTAAAATACCATCTGCTTTGATTAGCAATAAGCCTTATAGCTTCAAATAACAGATTAGGACTTTCAAGAGTAATACCATATCGTGCTGGTTTTTCCTCTTGTATCACACTCCATCCAGGATTAATAATCAATATTCTTTTGTTAGATGCTAAATATAAATCATCGTCACTGCTACCTACTAAAACTAATTTATTCGCATTTTCTTCATTAACAGTTTCTCTTATTGTTTTACGGTATGTACAAATCACTTTAAAATCAAAAGCTTCCTTGAAAATTCCCTTCATGATTTTTAAACTATTAGTATCATGCGTTATAACAGCTATCTTATGTCCGTCATCATTTAAATTAATGAATAATTCCTTAATACCCTGGTACATCTTAAAGTCTTCATCAAAAACTGTTAACCTAGTTAAAACAACTAATTTCTCCATTTTAGATTGCCCCCTGTTTTAATTAATAAATTAGAAAACAAGATCGTTTAGGTTTTTGTATATTCTAGCGCTATTACTAGACAATATTTTTAGGACACCAGTAGAATTATTATTGAAACAATATAGTGGCTTTTTTTGTTTATAAGCATATCGAGCAGTGTGCATTGTACCACTTTTCTCTGAGCACTCTGCAATAATTACTGCATTGCTTATACCAGAAATAATTCTATTGCGGTGGATGTAATTTGATTTTTTAAACAATTCATTTTTATAGTACTCACTTATTAATAAGCCACCTTTTGCCAATATCTCGTCTGCATAAGGTTTATGACTTTTTGGGGTTACATTGTCCACGGGACTTGGAAGTACTGCTATAGCTTTTCCATTATTATTTAACGTAGATTTATGTGCTTGGATATCAGTACCTAATGCTAAACCACTTGCAATTGAAATATCTGCCAATACCATTTCTTGAACTGTACTTTCTATTTGCTCCAAAGTTTGATCTGATGGGTTTCTTGTACCAACAATAGAACAAATAAATTTATTTTCCAATAAATTAGTATTTCCCTTCGTAAAGATAAAAAAAGGAGGTGATGGAATACTTCTCAGGGAGTTCGGATAACCATTTTCATAGTACATAAAATATTCAATATCATTTTCTTTAAATTCGGTTAAAGTCCTAGATATGTTTGTTATACTTTTTTTTATTAAGTCTATTGAAGAAAGTAATCCAAGATCATTGTCATTAAAAACTCCTAGTGAGAATTGTACTTCTAAAAATTCTCCTTCTAGCAGCTGGTTTAATTGTTCTATATTAGCTTCTTTGTACAATTTACTAAGTGTAGGTAGAGAAATACCTATATCGTAAAGAACAAAAATTAACTCTTTTTTGTTCATAATAACCTCCTCTTAACAAATCATCCATTTAAAAAAGCTCCCGGTAGTTTGTATCTTTATTTCTTTACTTTACCATAAAAATTCACGAGTTATTGTACTATTTATCATTAAGAATAATTATTAGAATATGAACATTATCAATTGGCTATGCAAAAATCTTGTATAAAAACACCTTGTAAACTCT
Organism: Metabacillus sp. 22489; assembly: GCF_052044855.1. Taxonomy (NCBI): domain Bacteria; kingdom Bacillati; phylum Bacillota; class Bacilli; order Caryophanales; family Bacillaceae; genus Metabacillus; species Metabacillus sp. 22489. The sequence continues at coordinate 41,350 of NZ_JBQENT010000002.1, read as the reverse complement.
GTAACCCTGACATATTATATTTGCTAGATAAAGAACTTAAGGGGATGAAACTGTTGGAATATCATTTGAAAAATCGTCAAGAGGTCGAGGCCTTTGTGAGAAACGAAGTCCTCACAACCTCCGAGGCTGCTAAATTGTTAGATGTAACTAGACAAAGAATGAGTCAATTAATTTCAAGTGGCAAATTAACCCCAGTAAAAAAACTAAGGGGTGAAAGTTTGTTTATCCGTCATGATGTTGTACAAAAAAGGAAAGAGCTTGAAGAAGCAAGAAAGAAATATCGACCATATGATGGTTGATATTTCTTTCTTGCTTATCTTTATAGGGATTCTCCCCTCTGCTTGAAAATGGGAATGTCATGGAAAATATTAAGGGTTTCTCTATAGTTAGGGGTTGACTCTAAAGAATTTGATGGATACTATGAGAGTGGTTGTGAGGATGCAACTAAACTAAAGAATTTCGGAGTAATAATAAGTTTTATCGTTGATGGATATATAGGTCTCAAAAGACGTTTACTAAGTTATTTGAGAAATAAAAAATAACCTCTCTTAAAAGAGGGGTTATTTTTATGCACTTAAAATATCCACTACTTCATTTCTTTTACTCCAAACCACTGGAACTATTTCTTCATTTTTAAATGCATTAATTATGTTTCCATCTATGTCTTTTTCTTGGTCATTAATAAAAACATATAAGTCTGATTTATATGTTTGTTTATTCCGAGCTTCTCTAGTATCACTCCAAGAAAAGATAATATTTGATAATGTACCTTTTGAAGGATTATTCATAGTATGGATAACTCGTTCTGGTATATGTTTAAAGTGTGGAATTAAATAATTAAAGTTATGATTATATCCACTTTTACCTGCTAAAAATATATTTTCGGAAAATCTAATATTATTTGATTCCAAGAATAAACCTACATCTTCTGCAAACAAACTCGAAACAGTAGACTTTACAGTCATAAACATATCATTAACAGTCATCATAGATTGAATTAACATATGTTTTTTTCTTGGGAAATCTTTCAAATCAGTTACAACATATAGTTCATTAAATTCATTGTTTAGTGAAACACCATACCCATTTATAATTGTTGTAAATATTTGCTTCCGTTTCTTTGAACCACTTAAATCAAAACCACTGAGCATTAAATCAGATAAAATATATCCATCGTCCGTGAGTTTAATTTCTCCATTTGGTAATGGGATGGCATAAATTTGCAATCGGTCGTTATGTCTATCTAGAAAAGGAGTTGTAATCTCAATGGTACCAGCTTCTAAGTCTTTATATGCAATTTTAGTATTTAACCAATCAATATATCGTTGTTTTAGATTTTCTTTAGCTACCATCAAGTAAACCACCTCCCTGAATATGAATTTCATGCCTATTACTAATATTATTATATGTAAAAAAGTCAATTAATACCTCAATTAAATCATCTGGATTAGTTTTTAGTTTTTGGTCTAAGGGATAAGCCCATTTGTCGTCAAAGCCTTCAGTATAAATGTGAATATGAGGACATTCTACTTCTTGACCATCTGGATTATCATGAGGTGGACCGTCTATATCGACACGTATTAAGATTGTAGACTTATTAAACCTAGTTTGAAAAGTCCCCTTAGTTGGCTTTCTTCTTCCTCTAGTGACATCAATAAGATATTTATTATTATTACCATCTTTACATTCTAATAAAAGTGATTCCCCAGGGTTAGGGAAATTTATTATTTTTTTCTTTAAAAGAAGTGTTTTTAAAGATGTAATTAGAGAATCAGCTTCAGATTGTGTAAGCAATTAAATCACCGCCAAAAATTATTAATGATAATTATAGCAGTTTACCTTTTTGAAAAATGTATAATAATGTCGAAAAATTTAATTCTATTCATTTAAGAAGTAAATCTATTGTAAAAACCTAAAATATTCATCTAATAACTTTGTTCCATGCATCTTAAGAGCAGCATCCCAATACCTCGAAAAAGCATGATATCCACGTACATAATAATCGTACTGTAGCATAATATCATCCCTAACAGGACCAAATACTTTCATTTCTTGTTTCTTCATCTCGGCTTTCATATTCCTTAACTTTATTCTTATTGTCCTAAGAACACTTTCAACTAACTTAATGTAAGGGTCTTTGAGTTTTAAGTTTGCATTGTTTATTATCACAAGATCCTCTTCAAGAATATGAAGTAAGTATTCATTAACAATATACTCATGTACTAAGTCCTCTTGTTCCTTGGTAATGGGAGCTTTCATTTATCACACTCGTGAAAATCTACTCTGAGTACATCTTCAAACTTAATTATAAAAACATCATTGCGAATATCTTTAAGTCTTACTTCTTTTCTGGTGGGGTCCACGTAATGAATAAATCCAATGTACAGTTTAATATCTCCTTTTTCATAGTAAGTAAAAACAACTTCTTTGTTATTTTCCATTGCTTCGCAAATAATTGTATTTATTTCTTCCAATTGAGTATCATCTAATTCAGGTTTTTCAACTTTATTAAGGCTTATATCAAAATCTATTAAATTCTTTACATGTTCAGGCATCATAAACGCAGTCCATTTTTTCGTACCTCGATCACGAATCATAAAATCATCCCTTTATCATTATCGTGGTCTTATTATACGAAAATATGTTCGCGTTTTCAATTGAAATCGAACTATTGTTCGTATATAATATATCTAAAAAGGGAGGTCTTATTGATGAAAGGTTTACTTAAAAGAGCTGTTGTGAATGGTGAAGTTTTAGAAATGTTTTATCTAAATAGAAAAGGAGAAATTAGTCAACGTAGGATTAAAATTCTCAAACTTAGCGATGAATCGTTTAGTGCTTATTGCTTCACTCGTAACCAGCAACGCACTTTCAAGTTAGGTAACATTTTATCAATTGGACTTGTACGTAAAGTAAGGAGAGGTGCATAATTATGATGTTAGCAAAACCAAAGAAGGTTAAGAAACCAGCAAGACCAACTAGGGATGAATTCGAATTAGAAGAGATTGCTAATACTTTAACAGAAGCGTTAGAGGATAAAAGTGAACTTAGATTAACTGTGTGGAAGAGAGAAGATCCTGTAAGAGGTAAAATAGTAAAGATGGATGGCAATACTAAATTGATTCATATAGAAAATTTTACTGAAACAATCAAAGTGCCTTTCATGGACATTTTATTTGTTCAGAGAGTTTAAAAGCCCAACTCGTTTGAGAAGGGCTTCTTTTATATTTAATGATTAATTTAGAATTGATTGTATTTCATTATTTGCTCTAAAATGAATAATTCCACGTTCAGACATGTATGTACTAACATCCTCAATACCTAAACCTAAAAACTGGGTTTGTTACATGGGAACCAGGACAGCCTAGGACATTGAAGGTAATAAAACAAAAGACCTCCTAAAAATGGCGGTCTATTACTTGAATAATTTGCCTAATAATTTCCCTGTTGCTTTACCAGCTGCACGACGAGCAACACGTTTTCCTATAGTTCCTCGTTGTACTGCATTAACATCTCCAAGTAGCTTTGCGAATCCGTACAAAAATTTGCGGAACTTATTTATTGACATAGCTTTCCCCACTCTTTCGTAAAGTACATTTACCTTCTCCTTATGTTAACATTTCCACATTTTTTTGTTTATTCCTTCCACAAATTAATTGTGATAGACTGGTATGGTGAATTTAAAACAATGGTAAGATAAAGATAGAGAGTAAATAAATTATTGACCACTGACCACCAAATTGACCACGTATTAGCAATAACAATATATAATTTTATAGATTTTATATATAGCTATAGTTTATTTAATAAGATTCACTTAGTAAAAATAAAAGGTTTTGTAATTGTATAGAGATAAAACCAAATACGGCGCATGTTGAGGCGGTTGCGAAGTTAGTGTTGAAGGTGTAGCCCGAAAATAAACATTTCCTATTAAGACCCCGATTTTTGAAAATAAACTTTTCAGATTTCGGGGTCTTTTTCATGCCGATTTCTTATCTTTACTCGGTTTTCCTATTTAACTCTGGAAAAAATGTGAAAAATAGGTGGGAAACGGCTATTTTTTTCATTAAAAATGTTCCATATAGGATTTCGGAGCAAAATTTTTATTTTAATTCAAACGTTGAAATGATCGGTGAGGAAGGGGTCTTTAGTAAGAGTTTAATAATAGGAAGAGATTGACTTAAATTTATATTCATATAGCTTAATTGTGGATTGAAAAGAATAAGAGGTTGTAGCTTTTTAAAAGGGATTTTAATATATTGAGTGTAGGGAACTATAAGTAATATATTATATTGATATAATTCTATTTTATAAAATTAAAAATTGACTACAATCAATGACTAGGGGGATTGTTATTAATGTCATCCAAAATCCAACCAGAAAGAATTCATTAGATTCTTTGATAGTTTTTTTCTTTTTCTACCTGTAATCCTATACATTACAAATTTTATAATATGTCGAATTTTTCCTTTCGGAATTGAAAAAAATCTGAAGCTTGTTAGACAAGGTAGGTATATGAAGATAATTATAAGAGCTTTTCTATAAATATATTTATAATAAGGAAGAAAATGGTATAATGGATGAAAATATCCAAACTAAGGACATTCCTACAACGGAAACCAACATTATTATGTTACCCTTAATTCCTCCTCGAAAATATGCTTGTTTTAGTAAATATCTAATTGGAAAAATATGATTATATGTATTAGTCAAAAGAGAATTTTTGAGGTGGTATATTATATGATTAGCAAAAAATACATATGGGTATGTCTATTGTTGTTATTATGTATTTGTTCTGGTTGTGCTGGTGCATCAGATTATGAAATAGATCTTCCAGGTAATTTATCTATTAATAGATTGTCAGCAAATGAAGTAAATATTTCCCCATATGAAGGTGACAATGTTTGGGGGACACCGATTGTTCCAACAAAGGTTACCCATGTTGGGTGGGACAATAGGTATATTGTAGCTATACAACAAGAAATCTCGGAAACTGATAATATGAAATATTGGATTATTAACATTAAAACGCAAGAAACAATAGGTCCATATTCAAAAGCTGATTATGAATTACGAACTAAAGAATTATTACTCGATAATATAGAGATAAAAAAATTGGAAGAGTATAGATAATTATGCTGATAAGACTTGTAAAAATTAAGGGGGAATTTTGATTTCTCGAGAGTGTTCAAAAACCTGAATAATGCCTGCTTAATTAGAGTACAAACAAGTTTTTGATATTTAATGCAGAAGTTTGTGTTTGGAATGAACTTTATTATTGAACTAAGAATGGAAAATTGCTTATCAATAATTTATGGATTAATAAAATTAAAGGAGATAAATATTGAAGAAAATACCTAAAAAGAAAAGTCTATACTTTTTTATTGTAATAGTTTTGTTAATTTTCTTTTTTTACTTTCAAAATAATTCAATTGTAACAAGTACATATACCATTAAATCAGATAAACTTCCAAATAACTTTAATGGATATAAAATTGTTCAATTATCCGACCTACATAGTAAGTCTTTTGGAAACAACCAAAGTGAATTAGTTAAAAAAGTGAAAAAGATAGAACCAGATTTGATTGTATTTACAGGTGACTTAATAGATTCAGACAGATATGAGGAGAAACCTAGTCTAATTTTGATGGAAAGATTGGTTCAAATTGCACCAGTATATTATGTGACAGGTAATCACGAATGGTGGTCAGGGAAATTCAATACATTAGAAGAGAAGCTAAAAAGCATCGGTGTACAAGTGATGCGAAATACAGCAAAAGAAATTGCTATAGGAACTGAAAAAATACAACTTATAGGAATTGATGATCCAGTCAATGTAGATGAATCGTATGCAGAAGGTGCAAAAATGGAGGAAAATATCACGAATTCAATAAAGGGAATAAATGAAGAAACTAATTATCAAATTCTATTATCACATAGACCAGAAAGATTCTCTCTTTATAGTGAATATGGATTTGATGTTGTTTTCTCAGGTCACGCACACGGTGGACAATATAGAATTCCTTTCGTTGGTGGTTTAATTGCTCCTGACCAAGGATTATTTCCAAAGTATACATCTGGGAAGTACAAATCAGATAATACGACAATGATTGTAAATAGAGGACTTGGAAACAGTATTATACCATTCAGGATTTTTAATCGACCAGAAATTGTTGTAGTGATATTGAGTTCTGGTAAATAATTAGTCTAAGTAATGAACGAACTTTTGAGCTAAACGGATACGTTAACTAAGGAAAGCTGCCCAGGAAAAACCTGACAGTCAAAAGTTAAATTCATAGATTTCCATTTACTAATATAAATTGGTCCACCTTTAAAATTCCCTTTGCTCTTCCACCTTTAGCATTTCCTTTTCTATAACGTATCCCTTTGATAAGCTTCTCTATTCGGGAGTCTCATATCTCGAATAAAATGCCTATAAATCATCTGTAATCTTTAACATAGCCTTTGTTTAAATAATACACACCAAAATAATAATGTTATATTTGAGCCGAATGGTCTTTTTCCGTTAAATAGGAAACCTATTTAAATAGAGAATCCTATTTTTCCCGCGTCACAACTAAATCAATCCGACTGTTATTTATTCTAAATTCAACATCATTGTTTGGATAAACTGGTGCAGTATCCCCGAAGCTTTTTGCTGAAAAGGAAATGTGGCTTAATTTCTCCTCATTAGAAAATCTTTCTAACAATTTTTTTGCTCTTGCCTCTGTTATTTCATTAATCTTTTCTGATGGAGCATCCATATTGTGTAAGTGGGCTTGTATTTCGATGCTTGTTTTAGCTGGTAGGGTAGCTAACGCCTCTACGATGTTGGAAAATTTTTTTACGGCTTTTTCATAAACCTTTTGATGTCTATAGTAGGAGGCTGTTTTATTGTCTCCAATTTGCTCATAATATTCGGCTGTTTTATAAAAATCTGGAGTGTTGATGTCGAAAATCTCGGTATCTAGAATTCGGATGATTGCTGAGTCTTTCTCATGAATGAGCTTATAAGATACATTTTTTATCACAATAAGCTGATAGTTTGCTTCAATTAACGGCTTATTTCCAACTTCAACTTCATTTCCTTTAATGATTGGGAGTTCAACTGGTTTCGTCTCGATTTCTTTGCCTTTATCGCTACATGCAGCTACGAGAAGAAAGCCCGTTAGAATGAAAGCTCCTTTAAAGAATCTGTTTCTCATGTTAGAGGTCTCCTTATTTTAAGGGATATTTTGTTTGCGAGGTATGGTATTCTATTTTCTATTATCTTATACTTTTCTCTAAACTTAAATATGAAATTTACTATATTTGGAATTTTGTTGATTTAGAGAATAGAATCTGTGTATATTCTAATAAAGTAGTAAAGTTGACGATGTTGATAGAAAAAGTGATGAGGAGAGTAGTGTCATCTGGCTTTTATGAGTCGAAATAAACCTGTAGAAGAGCAGGAAGCTACCTAGCTCTTCATAATGGGAATTATTCCTCTTTACTAAAATAATCGGATAATTGGCGATTTAATCGTTCCAATTGAATCAGTTGTGAATGTGGAAATCCATCTGTATTTGTCTTTTGCGAACACATCTGGCAGGAACAATGTACTTTCCCTTTCGCAAAATATCCAGGGAAACGAGAGCGCCATCCATTTTGTTTTGCGATTTTTGCTTTACGCTGAATGACTCGTTTTCTATGGTGCCGATAATAGGCACGACCTCGATTTTTATGATGTGGTTTCATTTACCATCACACTCCTTGGGATAAGGCTCAGCCTGTAAAAGTCCCCAAAGAACGATAAAACCATTACAGGCTGAGTATGATGGCAATAAAATTAGTAAGAAGGTTCAAGGTAAATCACACCTTTTGTGAAAGATTTACATCTATTATATATCAAACACACCATAAGGATCATTATGAAGAGTCTCAATGTTTGTCAACATGTAGAGATGAATTTTTTGAATCTAACTGTCTAGTATTTAAATACAAGGAGGGGAACAAGATCGAATTATTAGAATTGTATTATAAGAAATATACAAATACTGTACAGGCATCTGATTATGTAGATTGGGCAATCGCTTATTTGTATATGGATGTACTTGAGATTAATAAATTAGCTAGTATGGGAATGAATCGGGAGCTCAATTTGTTTGAAATAGAGGAGATGTTTGCAGCTGCCATGAAGGCATTACTTAGAGAACCGCCTACGAAAAAACAATGCTTAGACTACCATTTGAAACAGCTTCATTCACAGTTGCTACAGCCGAATAAACATGCTATTTCGATTGTTAAAGAGATTTATAAATGCATCATTGAAAATGAGTTATTTGTGGAACAGCAGAAGTGGCAGGAAATTAGCGATATAATTGATGATTTCCAGTATGGGGATAATATTCATGGCTATACAAGTGATAATTTGAATGAAATGATTATGGCACATGCACGTAAGCTATGGCATTTGAAAATGAGTGAAATTTCCTTTGAACGTATAATTGGACAAAGAGTTATCGCAATTGATACAAAGACCGATTTTCTCATTGAGCTGGAAAAAGGAGCAATTAAAATTGAATGCCCATGGAGAATTCGTGATGCTGATGGAATAGTGTTAGGAGAAACAGATCTTCAATCTAACGAGAGAGAATGGAAGACGATCAAAGATCTACTAGTTGGCAAAAAAATTGAAGATGTTCAAGCGCTCGAACAATGTCCACTTCTCATCGTGCAATTTGGAAATCTATTTTTAGATGTATTTCATGCAAGCTCTAATTTTGATGGCTGGTTTATTACAGATAAAGAGGATTTCTTCTTGTTTTCCATGCATGGTGGAGAACTTGTATAATCGCTTGAAGACTGTGGTTTATCAAGGAAAGAGGGAGAGTACCCCTCTCTTTTTTTATGTTGAAAGATTGATTTTGAAGAGGTTTAAACAAAGCAAGATAAATCAAAAAAAGACTTGTTTCTTTTGTTATCTTAATGGTAAGGAGGTTCGGAAATGAGTTACAGTCCCATCATACAAGAGACAATTGAATATATTGAGAAAAATTTACATGAAGAACTAACCTTAGAGAACACTGCCCAGCATGCTGGATTTTCAAAGTTTCACTATCACCGCATTTTTCAAAAAGAGGTTGGTGTCACTGTATCTGAATATATTCGCTATCGAAGAATTGCAAATGCAGCCAATCTGTTGCTTTATTCAGATGAAAAGATTATTGATATTGCTCTGTATTATCGGTTTGAATCTCAAGAATCATTTACTCGTTCCTTTAAAAAATATTATCAATTACCACCAGGACAGTATCGGAAAATTATGAGCAAATTAACTATTCAAAGGGAGGAAGTTATGTTGAAAAACGAACAGTTAATTAACGGCTGGCAATTAAGTGGTAGTCATCCATTTAATTATAAAATGGGTATTGACCGAGAAATCTTTCATAAAGGGAAGGCATCAGGATTTTTAAAATCAGTTACAGTTGAATCTCATAATGAATTTGCCACAATGATGCAGCAATTCAAAGCAGATAAATTCGTTGGCAAACGATTAAAATTATCAGGCTTTTTAAAATCACAAGATGTTAATGGATTTTGTGGATTTTGGATGCGGGTTGATGATTCTCTTGGGGATGTATTGCAATTTGATAACATGGGGGATCGGCCGATTGTAGGTAATAATGAATGGAATCATTACAGTATTGTTTTAGATGTACCTGAAAATAGTGCAGTTATTGCTTTTGGCGTATTGCTTTCAGGAAATGGAAAAGTATGGATCGATGAACTGAAGTTTGAGGAAGTTGATGAACGGATTCCGACTACAAATTTAGACTTTTCAGGTTACCTACTAGATGAGCCGACAAATTTATCTTTTGAGGAATAGAGATGAAATTGTTTAGGGGGTAAGATAATGTCTACTGATAGAAAACAAGTGGTAACTATCGGATTGGGTCTCTTTATAATGGCGGGTATCTTTCTAGCAAAGTTGTTTGTTGGAAATGCAATAGTCAGTTTTTTAAGGGATTATTTTCTTAAAGTAATTGATAGTTTTTAAATAGGATTCAGCCTGTAATTGTATGAATCAAGTTGGCGTATGACTTCTACAGGCTGGGTATTATCTGAATTTGGTTACTCATTGAATAGGTGGTGGAGGATTCTATTTCTATCATCGAAAAATTGCTTCATAATATGATAGTGGCTCGTTTCTTCGAGTGTTGTTTCCTTTGCACCCTCATCTGTAAATTCGATAATCTTCGAATTTGGATATGCCATAATGATCGGAGAATGGGTGGCAATAATAAATTGTGAATGTTGACCGACTAATTCATGGATATGTGCTAGCATCGATAGCTGTCTTATAGGTGATAAGGCAGCCTCAGGCTCATCTAATAGATAAATGCCATTGCCCCGGAAGCGATTCATAAATGTAGCCCAAAACGACTCACCGTGTGATTGCTCATGAAGTGATACTCCTCCGAATGAATCAATAATTCGCCCACCTGGTGCTGGTTCACTATCTAATTCTTCAATGTGCGTTGCGACATTATAAAAAGTTTCTGCACGAAGGAAGAATCCATCCTTTGGCTTTTGGATTCCTTTTACAAGTTTAATATACTGTTCTAATGAAGAGTGAGAGTCATAGGTCGTAAAGTTAAAATGAAATGACCCTCCTTCTGGATTAAATCCTGCAGCAATTGCAATTGCTTCTAATAAGGTTGATTTACCCATCCCATTTTCACCGACAAGATAGGTTACATTTGGATGAAGCGATAATTCATCCAATGTTTTAATGCTCGGTAAATGAAAGGGATATGTATTAAAGGAACGAACTTTTTCACGTTCAAGTCTTAACCCTCTTATATAGTGGCTCTTTGAATTCTCCATCGAAACTCCTCCGTTATGTTGCATTTCCTCTTATTACCAAATGATAACATATTATGATCGTGGATTAATGAAACAATCGAAAAAATTGATAGGAAGATTCCTTTTTAATCATTATAATAAGCTGATGGTAACAATATCTAGGGCAACTGTTTTTATCACTAAAAAAACAGGTGAATATATGGAACAGTTCAATCGAATATAAGAAAATATAATGGAAGTTAACTATAAATTATCATTATTTAAAAATGAAAACATTTGAAGAGAAAAATGCTAATGCTATATTTACGTACTGGATAGAAAAGTCTATTTTAATAAATTTTTTTATAGGCCCTTTAGAGATTTAAGGGTCTTTTTTATTATGTGAAGAAATTGCAAAAAAAGTAAAACTTTTAATAGAGATGGACGTCTAAACATTGAAATTTTATTAAATGGGGGATATGAGTGTCAGATAATAGAGATGAAGAAATATTAAAATTGTATGAGGATTTTAATGAACCAATCTTTAAGTATATTTTTATGATGATTCAAGATTATCAGTCAGCAGAGGATTTAAGGCATGAGACATTTATCAAGGCATTTGTTCATTATGATTCGTTTAAAGGGAACTCACAAGTGAAAACGTGGCTATTTAGTATTGCACATAATGTAACAATAGATTTTATTAGGAAGCGAAAGCCGCTCATGTTTTTTAAAGAGGTCTTTTTCTTAAAAAGAGATGAGCATCCATTACCTGATGAATTGATCGAAATAAAAGAAAGTTCGTATGAGCTTTATGAAGCATTGGCGAGATTAAAGGATTCGTACAGGGAAGTCATTATTTTAAGGAAAATAAAAGAATTCACGATTGAAGAAACAGCGGCAATTTTAGGGTGGTCAGCAAGCAAGGTGAAGTCAACATTGTTTAGAGCAATACAAGCATTGGAAAAGCAGTTAATGAAGGAGGGGTATGTTCATGAAGGAACAATTCGAGAGAAGTATGCTAGACATTGATTTATGTAGGTTAGAAACAGATATTGTATGGAAACAAGCGAATAGTGAAGATTTGAAATTTAAGCTTGTAAGGGATATGAAAAAACGACATATAAAATCAAAGCTATATTATTTGTCTACTTACTTTGTTCGAATAAGTGCATGTGCTGTCGCATTAGGAATAGCATTTATTCTTATAAAGCAGGATGATTTTAAAGAACACACAACCTCACACGGTTCATACCAGAGTGATCTATCTTCATTCGATGCAGAGGATCAAGTGGTTTTTTTCACTAGAGCGGAGCAGGAGCTGACGAAATCGGTAAATGGGGTTGAAACAGTGATTTTGTCTGGAGAAGCAACCGTGCCGTTAAGGATTCCTACTATAGAGGAGAAACCTGAGATTATCGCGAGGAAAGAAAATCAACATGTTTTAGTAAATGTCAATTATTTGCTTATGGGAGGTACGAAGCTATCTATTCGTTCGGAGCTTAATCATGAGGGGACTGCCAGAGAAGCATATGAAGCTTTAATGAGAAGGCACTTTAATACTGGTCAGCAATTAATGATATCGGATCATCAGGCGATGCTTGTTAAGTCAGAGGATGATGGATTACAGCAATTGGTTATTGTTGGTGATGAATGTATTTATTACATTGAAGGTGGACAAAGTAGTGATGATTTAATTCGGCTTGCTGAATTGATTACATTCTATTAATAAAATGCTATGAGAAAGAAGTAGGTGTGAAATACAGCCGTAAACCTGAACAAGTGAGAGGGGAATTTTTGATGCTATAGTTTGCCCCTTGTGAGAATAGCGGTCCAAAGGAGACCCCACAGGCACGCAGTGGGGAGGCTTTTGGACCGCATTCTTTTTTTAAATGGACTTTTTTCAGTGGCCTTGTATTCGTTAAAAACCGTGGTCCAATTCATTTATGGCTATATGATTCCTCTTGTGATAAATCGCTTTAAATTATAGGCGTGATATTCCTTTATAACTGTTTTCGCATGCTCGTATTTCTTTGCAACGATTGCTTCAAATATTTTTGAATTGATTTCGTTTGCAGAATAATGCTTTTCGTTTGGCCTTAGCTTCCAGTTAACCATAGCAATTCGCAACGTTTTGTCACGGAACGAATCGTAGGTTTGTAGCATTACATGATTATTTGTTGCTTCAATTATCGTCCGACCAAATAGAATCGTTTGCTGAACATATTCATAATAGTTGTCGTGCTTTTCCGCGTTTAGTTGATTTTCCAGATGTAGCTGAAGCTTTTCTAAATTAAATGTGGAATTTCCCTCATTTACTAAATCAATAGCAAAACTACTCATACAGTTATTCAGTTCGTTAATTTCAAATAGCTCCTTGTAAGAAAGTTCCTTTACAAGAATTCCTCGATTTTTTAATGTAACAATAAAACCCTCTGAGTCCAAACGGAGTAAAGCATCCCTTATTGGTGTTCTGCTCATTTCCAATTCCTTTGATAGTCCGTTCTCTGATAACACATCTCCTGGTAGATGTTTTCCGGTAATAATTTTTTTACGAATTTCCTGGTATGCTTTTTCTGCCAAAGATTTCGATTGCATACGTTTATTTCCTTTCAATGAATTTATAAATTCTTCTTCAAATATACAGAATCTAAATTAGTAAAACTCCATAGGAGCTTATAAAAAAGCACAAAAATTATTTAACAATTACTTTAAAATCTTATCATTATTTTAGTTGTATACAAGATGTTTTTATAAAAAATTCCAATTTTAGTTATTAAATAAGATGGGCCGATTATCAATTTACAATTATTTTCTAAATCTTTACACAAGGAAAATATCCACTTAATAATCGGTGTGTATATTGTTCATTGAGAGTTGTATACAAGTTGAATACCACTAAGAGGAGGAGAAACGAAGCCTTTAGTAAAGATAGTGAAGAAGAAAATATATGTGACGATACTTAATAGAATGATAGGAACCAACTTAATCGAAGCAAGTACCAAATCATGATTGTTCGATAAATTTTAAAAGGAGACTGACAAAACAATGAATAAAATATCAAAATTCTTTTTAACTGTTGGACTAGTTTCTACTTTGGCGGCATGTGGCAATGAAGGGAGCTCATCGTCCGCTTCCGCTAATACGGAAAACAAAGGGTGGCCAGAAGAAATTACGTTGGTACAAATGCCGAATGAAAACAATCCACAAGCGGCTTCTCTGCATACTCAGCTTAGAGAACATCTTTCAGAAGAATTAGGGATTAAAGTAAATGAGCTAGAAGGAGGCAGCTATGCTGTAGGAATTGAAGCGATGGCGAGCGGGAATTTAGATGTGATGCTAGCTTCGCCAATGAGCTATTATCAAGCGAAAGAACGTGCGGGAGCAGAATTACTCGTTTCACCTCAAACATCATCAGAGAAACATAACTATTATACGGCCTTTATTACACAAGGGGACAATGAAAAGATTAACAGTATGGAAGATTTAAAAGGGACGAACTTTGCATTTGTAAATGCGGCATCTTCCTCAGGCTATCTTTATCCAAAAGGAACATTGGTTCAAGAATTTGACCTTGATCCAGATTTAGTCGAACAATCAGACTACTTTTTCGAAAATGTAACCTTTTCAGAATCACATCCTAATAGTCTTATGGGAGTGGCGATGGGTGACTTTGAGGCAGCGGCAGTTGCTGCTAGTGTCATCGATAGCATGATAGAAGCGGGAAATATTAAGGAAGGGGATATTAAGGAAGTAGGTCGTACAGCGGATATTCCCGATGCATCGTATATTGTTCGTGGTGATTTACCTGATGACTTCAAGGAGTCTCTAAAGGAAGCGTTCATTTCATTTGAAAACGAAGAGTACTTTGAAGCGATTCATGAGGATCCAAAAACGCGCTTTGTTGCAGTTGAGCAGGATTATTACGATCCAGCAATTGAAATGCTTGATGCCATTAATGCTTTAGAGGAAGTGCAAGAATAATGAAGCCATTATTATCGATTAAAAATTTAGTAAAAGTGTATGGGAAAGATACTCGTGCTTTGAATGGAATCTCATTAGATTTTTATCCAGGTGAGTTTATTGTCGTAATAGGACCATCTGGTGCTGGAAAATCGACTTTTATCCGCTGTATTAATCGACTTGTGGATCCGTCAGAGGGAGAATTGATTTTTGATGGACTTCATATGGAGAAGCTGAGTGGGAGGAAATTGCGAAAACAGCGAGCACAAATAGGGATGATTTTTCAGCATTATAATTTAGTTGGCAGAACAAATGTAATAAAAAATGTTCTCCATGGCCAATTAAGTAATATTCCATTATACAAGAGCTTACTTGGGCTCTATCCATATGAAGATAAGAAGGAAGCAGTTGAACTGCTAAAAAAGGTTGGCCTTGAGGACCAAATTTATAAAAGAGCTGATGAGCTATCTGGTGGACAAATGCAGCGGGTCGGAATTTGTCGAGCTATCTTACAGCGACCAAAGCTGCTGCTTGCTGACGAACCAATTGCTTCGCTAGATCCAATATCAGCCAATATTGTTATGCAGAAGCTTCATACTATTTCAATCGAAAAGAAATTAACGTGTATCGTGAATCTTCATCAAGTGGACTACGCAAAAAAGTATGCAACTAGAATTATTGGGATTAAACAAGGAATGGTTGTCTTTGATGGAGCACCTTCCCAATTAACAGATGAGATGGTTCGGAACATTTACGAAGGAAAAGAATCACAAATGACACTCCAAGCTGACAATCATCCGGTGTCATTGGCTGTGGGGCAAAACAATGAATAAAAAGAGTGTGTATAAGATCCCAATTGAACAAAACGATTATAAAAAAATCGTTGCGATTGTGCTTATCATTATGGCAGCTCTACTATTTTCCGTCATTTATCTGGAAATCTCAGTTTTAGAAATGCTTATGGGACTGCCTCAATTTGTGATGTTTTTCTTTGAAAAATTTCTTCCAGCCAATACGGACAATTTAAAGCAATATATTCCATCAGTAATTGATACACTTGGCTATGCGATTATCGCAACCTATTTTTCTACGATATTAGCGTTTATTTTTGGCATCTTGATTTCTGAGAATACGAATAAGTTTAAAACGTTAAGGGTATTGACCCGTGGTTTTGTATCGGTTTTGCGAAATATTCCTTTTATTATTTGGGGCTCCTTACTCGTTTATATTTTCGGTCTTGGTGGGATTGTTGGTGTTTTGGCATTAATACTGGTCACGATCGGGTTTTTAAGTAAGAGCTATGCCGAATCAATTGACGAAATATCCGGGGATAAGCTTGAAGCGTTACGTGCCAATGGGGCTTCTTATTTTCAAATCTTGTTCCATGGAGTGATTCCACAGTTTGTTCCTGCATGGATAAATTGGACGTTATTTTCCTTTGAAATTAATGTCCGTGCCTCCGTTGTTTTAGGATTAGTCGGTGCAGGAGGAATAGGTGTTTTAATCGATACAAACATAAACCTATTTAAATATGGTGAAGCATTAACGATTATTGCTGTCGTTGTCAGCATTATCCTGCTAACAGAATTTGTAACTAATTCGATTCGTAAACGTTTCATTTAACTTATTGTAAGGGATTGAATCAAAATGAATCATATTCGAGTCACTTCAAAGGGAAGTGTCATTAAAGCGATATTATTTGTTTTTATTTTAGGAGCTGTGTTTTTTACAGCTATAAGCTTAATTAACTTAGATATGACTAAATTTTTTGAACGGCTAGAAAATGTGCCTGGAGTTCTAAGTAATATGATGGCCATTGATTTGTCGGTTATTCCAGATGCACTTTTAAGTATTGTGACAAGTCTAGCATTGGCTTTTTTAACATTAGTTGTCGCTGTTTTTGTAGCGATGCTGTTAAGTTTTTTAGCTGCGTCTACGATTACACCAAATCGGTATTTAGCGATTTTTATTAAAGGTTTTTTTGCCATAATCCGTGCTGTTCCTTCCCTTGTCTGGGGATTAATGGTGATTGCAAGCTTAGGATTTGGTTATACGTCGGGCTTTATTGCGATGCTGCTCCCAGCCGTAGGTTATCTTTTTAAAAGCTTTACAGGGAGTATAGAAGAGGTTGGCAGTGAGATTATTGAAGCGATGAGGTCAACCGGGGCCTCCTGGTTAAGCATTATCTTTCATGGATTGCTTCCGCTTTGTATAACTTCTTTTGTCTCCTGGATTACAGTTCGGTTTGAGGGCAATGTTGAAGAGTCCATTGGTTTAGGAATCATTGGTGTCGGAGGGATTGGTCTTTTATTGACACAGTCTATTAGTACGTATAATTACGGGCAAACAACGACAATTATCATTATGATTTGTTTGCTGATGTTTATGATTGAGCTTATGGCTACGAAAATTAAAAACAAAATAAAATTTGGGAACATTTGATCCTTAGGAGGACGTTCGTTAATGAAAAATGCAAAATTAAATTGGGTTCGTTTGCCACTAGATAGCATTGAAAACTGTCGGGAATTAGGTGGCTATAATACGAAGCATGGTGAACAAACAATGTGGCACGCTTTTTTAAGATCGGCGGATATGAGCAAGCTTACTAAAGATGACACCGAATTTTTAAAGGAGTACGGTGTGAAAACCGTCATTGATTTGCGTGGAGAGGATGAGATACAAACTCATAAAAATCCGCTTAAAGAAGAGAGCTTTTGTGCTTATTATAATATTCCATTTTTAACTAAGAATGTATCGGATATTACTTTTTCGACAGAAACGATATTTATGGGGGATTTTTACATTGAATTATTAGAGCAATGTGAGTCAGTGAAAAGGATTTTTGAAGTCATCGGTCAGGCTGAAGAAGGCTGCATCGTCTTTCATTGCATGGCTGGAAAAGATCGCACAGGGGTCTTGGCAATGCTACTGCTAGGATTAGCAGGAGTGGAGAAAAAGGATATTATCTCGAATTATGAAGTTACATATACAAACTTGGAATCGTTTCACGAGATGGGAAGCGTGAATCGGAAATTTCCAATCGAGCTTTTGTATTCTGACCGAGACTACATTTTAAAGGCATATGAGTATATTCAAAATACGTATCAAACATTTGACAATTATTTAATCGCAAAAGGTGTAGAACAGGAAGTAATCGATCGTGTCAAGGGTCGGTTACTAGGACTAAGTGAAACTGTGAAATCCAATTAATGCTTTAAAGACTTGAGAAGAAGTGCTAGTGAATTAGTGCTTCTTTTTTTATTTTGTCATTCTCTAGTCTTCCTGTATAGATTACACTTAATCATAAAGAAGTAGGAGCTAATTGATGGTTACAGATGATAAAAGGAGGACTAGTAAAATGAGAAGTGAACGAGAAATGATGAGTTTATTTGTTGAATTTGCAAAAAATAACGAACGAATTCGCTTAGTTACGTTGGAAGGATCACGGACGAATAAAAACATACCTCGTGATTCCTTCCAAGATTATGATATTTCCTTTTTTGTAACAGATATGAATTCCTTTAAAGAAAATGATCAATGGTTGGATTGTTTTGGGAAAAGAATGATGATGCAAAAGCCTGAGGATATGGAGCTTTTCCCTCCTGAATTAGGCAATTGGTTTTCCTATATAATTTTGTTCGAGGATGGAAATAAGCTAGATTTAACCTTAATTCCGATAGATGAGGTTGAGAATTATTTTTCGACCAGCGATGGGTTAGTTGAAGTTCTTCTTGATAAAGATGGTTTAGTCATAAACGAAATCCATGCTAATGACAGAAAATATTGGATAAAAGAGCCGACAGCGAGGGAGTTTGATGATTGCTGCAATGAATTTTGGATGGTTTCAACCTATGTAGTAAAAGGCTTAGCGAGACAGGAAATTCTTTTTGCCATCGATCATTTAAATGAAATTGCTAGGCCCAATTTATTAAGAATGATGTCTTGGAAAATTGGCCTAGAGCAGGGATATTCATTTAGTTTAGGCAAAAACTATAAATTTATTAATCAATATTTATGTAAAGAAGATTGGGAGACATTGCTTTCAACATATTCTGTTAATTCCTACAAAAATACGTGGCAAGCATTATTTACATGCTATGAGTTATTTAGAAAATACGCTAAATCTGTAGCAGGAGAGCTTGGATATACTTATCCTCATTATGATGAAGCAATTACAAAGTATACTCGAGAGATTTATCAATCGTATTAGAGGTGTAATAATGATTCATCCACCTTCATCCCCTTTTTGAACAAATAATAACGAATTAAGATTTTTCTACTATAAGAGGATGTTGTTTATAGAAGCAGCATCCTCTTATAATCTTGAAATTATGTCCTGTATTCATACTTCTTTAAAAATAAATGATTTTACTTTTTTAGAGAAAACAATACTTTCTGACTATTATTATTGAAAAAATATCATACTTTAAGTTGTTGTATTGGAGAAAAATTTAGGAAAAGATGTGAAAAAAGAAATATTTGTAGAGTTTTTGTAGAGGGGCTTTTGGTATATTTCGTTCAGTGTGTGGATTTTGGATTAGTCCTTTTAAAGTGATCGGGCGCTTTTTTATTAGTCCAAAAATTGAAAAGATTGGGGTGAGAATAATAAGTGGGGAAGGAAAAAGCTAATTTAGTAGTTTTCTTAACTGCAAGTTTTCTTAGCTAGAAGGAGTCCGTTATGTATAGGTGGAATTGTTGTATATACCCTACTGTCATGGCTCCACAAAATGCGGTAAGTATTGTTGATAATGAAAATGGTCCAGATGAAACAGATACACCAGTTGTTGTAGCAACTGATTATCTATATCTGCTGAGGAAGGGGAATGATTTTTAGGTAGTAACATGAAGTTTGAAGTTGCTGAAGGAAGTGCCACTACTTCTAAAAAAGCTAACTATTCTAGATAGTCTATATCCATTAGACAGTGGTCAGAACATCCTCGTGGAAATGGCCCTTCACAAAATGAACATACCTATTTTCCTATATAAGAAAACTTTGTCATCCCTTCCTAAAATGATACAATATATATTGTTGCATTTGTCTAACGATGTACGTAAAGGTGAGGTTGAATGAATGGCATATAAAGCAGCATATGATTTATTAAATTTAATCAATTTAACGATCGATGGAAAGATCCTTTTCTTGGGGAAAACGACTGAAGAAACCTTTACGATTATTCAATCGATAAATTTAGGTAATTCTGAAGTGACAATATCGGATATTCAATCAATGGATATTAAAGAATCGTATTGTCAGCAAATTTTCTTTGGTAGTCAAACACCTCTTATTATTAACGACACTCGTACTCATCCAATAACAAGCAAATTACCCTTAACTTCTGAACTAAACATCCGTTCCTATCTAGGTGTTCCAGTATTCTATCAAAATGGTGAAATGTACGGCACATTATGTGCAATAGACTCCAAAATATCAAACTTTACTGAAAAGGATATCAAAATTTTAGAGAGATTTTCTAAGCTTTTCTCATATGTTATTGAATTAGAAAAGCGAGTTAATCTTGATACATTGACTAACCTATATAATCGTGGCTACTTATTTGATAACTTTGACTATATTGCAGATAAGGGGACGCTTATGCTGCTTGATCTTGATGGGTTTAAACAAGTTAATGATAGCTATGGCCATGATGTAGGGGATTCAGTCCTGATGGAGATTGGTCAAAGATTAAACAAAATCAAACAATTCAATATCCCTTTTCGATTAGGGGGAGATGAGTTTGTCATTTTATTTCCAAACTTATTAGATAACAAAAAAATAGATGTGGCTGCAAAGCAGATATTAACAACATTATCTAACTGGGATAGCTTTAAATATCCAATTGATATAACTGTAAGCATAGGAATTGCTAAGTTCCCTCAGGATGGAACTGAATTGCAAAAAGTATTAAAGCATGCGGATATTGCAATGTACCGTTCGAAACAAAGAGGGAAAAATTCTTATATGTATTATGAATGAAGATCGAAAAAACGAGAACAAAGTCAACTTTTATAAGAGTTGACTTTGTTCTCGTTTTAACCATATTTAGATCTTTGTATGTTTTGAACCTTTCTTTTTATCTCAATCAATTTTGCCTACCTGTAAATGTATTTCCCAACAAGATTTACCACCACATATTCTTACTGAACCTCATGTTTTGATAACTTACTAAGCGCTTTTGTTGCTCGTGTTTAGATTAAGGAATATTTCTTCAAGAGAGGGCTCGTCAACTTCTATCCGATATACATCAATGTTTAATCTAGCAAATGCCCGGTGAATAATTGGGATAATCGATTCTTCATCTGCTACTAATGTCGTATATTCTGTATCCCATACGATATCCCTTGCAATTTTGCTAAAGATTTCGCTTAAAACTGTTTTCTGTTCGCTCGGAATTTTATGATGTTTCACTTTTACTGTCACTTGTGATTGATATTTTTTTCTTAATTGAGCCATGCTTCCTTGCTCTTGTATCATCCCTTTATCCATTATTGCAATTTCATCACATAGTTTTTCGACTTCATCTAAGTTATGGGATGTTAAAAATATTGTTTTTCCACTTGCTGCTACGCTTTTAATTAAGGAGTGAATTGTTAGAACGGCGTTTGCATCTACACCAGAGGTTGGCTCATCAAGAAAGACTAAATCAGGATTATTGATAAGAGCTTGAGCAATCCCTAGTTTTTTTTTCATACCGAACGAGTATTTTTTCGTTTTTGTTTTTATGGCATCTCCTAGTTCAGTTGCTTCTAACAGCTTGATTAAGTCTGCTTGGGAATGGGATACTCCTAATATTTTTCCGAAATACCGCAAATGTTCAATCCCTGTTAAATCATCATAAAAGGTTGAATAGTCTGGTAGAACACCAATTTTTTTCTTCACTTTATCATCTGTACCTTCTATTCCTAAAATTTTAAAGCTACCAGAGGTTGGCTTAATAATACCTGTTACCATATTAATAAAGGTCGACTTACCGGCACCGTTTTTCCCTAAGAAGCCAAATATATGCCCTTGGGTAACTTTTAAATCAACATGATTGACAACTGTACGAAATCCATAGGTTTTTGTTAGCTGATTTGTTTCGAACGCATACATTAAAAATCCCTCCTTCTATTAATGATGACACTTGTGATAAGAAATAAAAGCGTCCATATTGGAATGAAAAATACGTAAAAGGTTTCTTCCTGTCCAACGTAAAAATAAGGTGTAACGTAACTAAAGATTTTTAATACAATTAAATCTTTAGAAAGCATCCCCCAAAAACCGAGAATCGGAAAAGCGATTGATAGTGTAATACCGATAAACATACTTAGTCCAGGCTTGCTAATAACAGTCGAAAAAAGTAAGGATAGGGCAATAAAATAGGTAATGAATAAAAATGCTACGATTAAATCAAAAAAGTAAAACGTTTTAGAAAAAGGAATTAGCAATAGTAATGAAACGAAAATACAGATAAACCAGAAAAAGGAAATCCCCAAAAACTTTGCAATGACAATTTTATCTCTTGATAGCTTTGTTACTAAAAATCTTATTGTTCGAGAATGTGTCTCTCTATTTATCACATCATGTGATAGGCTTGTCACAAATAATGGACCGAGAACTAACAATAGAAAAAATAGTCCCGCCACATAGGCATTATCAAGACCAAACTCCTTTAACTCTGAGTTAAATTGGCTAAGTAACTTTGCTGTACCTAATGTCCCGCCAAGCAAAATGAAAATAATGATAATAGAACGAACGCTTTTAAAAAGGCTCTTGAATTCTCGTAAACAAATAGCTGTCATGTTAACATCTCCTTCCATTTCCTATTATATAGGGGGTGGATTATCACTACATGAAGGGGATATTAACAGAACCTTAATAAATAGGAAACGCGTTTAAGGAATATGTACAACTTGCAAATCGATTCATTATAATAAATAGTAAATAGACAGATAACTTTAGGAGTGGAATACGTTGCAAAATATGAAGATACATGCTTTAGCGAACATCGAACATTTAAAGGTCCATGGTCGAACAACAAATTCACTTTCACCATTAACATTGTTTTGGACAGGAAGTGCACTTGAATTAAATGCAAAAGGATCAGAGCTTTGGATGGAAGTTGAGGTAGATTACGATTTATATGAGCCATGGATAAGTATTATCATTAATTCGGCACCTGTTGGGAGACAGATGCTAACAAAGGGAAGATATTGGATTTGTCTTTTTAGAGGAATGAATGAAAGCGTTGTAAAAAATATTCGCGTTATAAGAGATGTCCAAGCAATGAACGGAGATGCAATCTCTTCATTACAAATACATGCTGTGAAATTTGATGGGCAATTTTTACCTGTTGAAGATAAACAATATAAGATTGAATTTATCGGAGATAGCATTACTTCTGGTGAAGGAACAATAGGAGCAAAGGCTGAAGAAGACTGGATTTCCATGTGGTTTAGTGCCATCGACAATTATACGGCTTTAACAGCGAATGCGTTGAATGCAGATTATCGGGTCATTTCTCAAAGTGGATGGGGAGTTTTAACAAGCTGGGATAACAACCCTAACTATAATCTACCTGACTACTATGAAAAAGTATGTGGTCTGCTTACTGGAGAGAAAAATGAAAGATTAGGAGCTTTACAGGAACATGATTTCGATGCGTGGCAGCCTGATATTGTTGTTGTAAATCTAGGAACAAATGACTGCGGAGCCTTCTATTCACCAGAATGGAAGGATGAAGCGACAGGAAAGATTTATAAGCAACGTTTGAATGAAGATGGTACGTTCAATGAAGAGGACGTAAAACGGTTTGAAGCAGCAGCAGAGAAGTTTCTTACTAAGCTACGAGCCTATAACAAAAAAGCACAAATTGTTTGGGCCTATGGCATGTTAGGTAACAAGATGATTCCGTCGATATACCGTGCTGTTGATTCGTATAAGAGGACAACAGGGGACCTTATGGTTTCAGTTTTTCAGCTTCCAAATATGACGGACGAAACAGTAGGTGCAAGAAGTCATCCAGGCAAGCTAGCACATGAAAAAGCAGCAGCTGAATTGTCAGCGTATTTGCAGGAGTTTTTAAAATAGTCGTTACATAGCTCGTTTTGTATCATCCCCGGAGTTTGAGAAGGCAGTCGTTTCGAACTCCGGGTTATTTTTATGAAAAAAATAATCCTTTATTGAAACTTTTTCTTTCCATCTTATCCACTAATAAGAAGAAGGGAGGAAAAGTAATGAGAGAAAAAGAACAGCGTTTAGTAAAAAAAGCGATTAAGGGTAATCGACAGGCCTTTGAAAAGTTAATCAAAGAGCATTATGAACAAATTTATCGGACGGCTTTTTTATATGTGCATAATGAGGCAGATGCTCTAGATGCTGTGCAAGAGGCGACATATCAAGCAATCATATCCATTCATACTTTAAAGAAACCCGAGTATTTTCTTACCTGGTTCACTAAAATTGTTATCCGTTGTTCATCGAAGATAATAAAGAAAAGAACGAATGTTGTACAAATGTCAGAAGAGGTGCAAAACCAACTTCAACAGCAACTTATTCAATATGATGATTCCATTCATATTTTGGATGCTGTTAGACAATTGAAAGAGAATTACCGAATGACAATTATTCTTTTCTACTATCATGATTATTCGATAAAAATGATTAGTGAGTTTATGGGGATTCCTGAAGGTACGGTAAAGACAAATCTAAGTCGAGGCAAGGCAATGTTAAAAAAGTATTTACAGGAGGAAGAAAGCTATGGGTGAAAAAGAGATAAAACATGCAATGGAGCAAATACCAGTTCCGAGAGATAAGGTATTCGAAGCAATAGATAGGGGTCTTAGGAGGGGGCATGAACAAAAAAAATTATCCAATAATAGAAAGCTCCTTATTAGTTCAGTCGCAGCATTATTATTAATTGGAGGAACAGTCATTTCTGGTTTTGTCCATCCTAGTATGAATAAAGTTCTTGCAAAGGCTCCTTTCATAGGTCAACTATTTGTCGATTTTGGGGATTCTTTAGGAATCAATCTTGCCAATCAGAACATGGTAACAGAGCTTAACCAAGCGTTAACAAAAAATGGTGTAACAGTAAAAATGACGAGTGCTTATTTTGATGGGAATGTGGTTTCAATAACTGGACATGTTAAAGGTGAGCTAGAGAAAGGACATAATGAGCCAGGTGAAATAAGCTTTGATGTCAACTTTGACAATAATCAGGGTGATCAAGATCCATGGCTAGATGGGAAAAGTACAGATGTAAAGCCTAATAAAGATGGATATGATTTTCAATGGATTATGGCATATCCTTATAAAGAGATTAGCGAAAACCTAACAGTTCCAATTTCAATCCATTCGATTAATGGGATCAAAGGTGAATGGAATTTTACGATTCCTATTTCTCAAAAGAAATCTAATTTGATTTCCTTCGATGAAGATGCCATAACATACCAAGAAGAAGGGGCAGCGATCAGTGTAAAAGAGGTAAGCATAGCCCAAGCATCTTCTTCTCTCGTATATGAAACGATTACGACCTATAAAGAGGATGCAATTGACTTTGTTAAAGTAATAGACAATAAAGGACGGATATTGGGGATAGAAGGAGGAACCATCTTATCTGAAGGGTATCAAGACGAAAAGTACCATAAAACATTACGAGGAACGACTAAAAAAATCGATAAAGATATTACAGCACTTACCTTCTATCCACAATTATCAATTGCAGATCCAAAAGTTGAACATTTACTCAATACTAATTCCTTTACATTAAAAAGCGAGAGAACAGACTTGATGTTAAAGGTTAATCAGGTTAAGCATGTTGGTGATAAGTTAACGTTAGATTATCAGTTATTAGGGCTACCATACTCATTAAGTAAACATAAGCTAGATTTAGTATCACATAATTTAGGTTATATGTTTACGTTAGTTGACAAGGAGTACGTAGATGAAATAGATAAGGATAACCCATTTCCACCTGAAAACCACAGTGTGTCAAGAAATACGGTTAAAATAATAGATAAAAAGAATGCAAGGTTTCGCTCAGAATTTCAGCTTAATGGTGAAGAAAAAATCAAACAATTTAAGTTGGAAAACACGGTTGTACAAGTAGATTTTACATCCTTAATTGAAGCAAAGCAGTTAAGACCATTTACTATTGAATTAAATCAAAGATAAATGAAATGAACGAACCTGATGAAGTTACAATAAGAAGGAGGGCATGAAGATGAGGGATTCCTCATCTCCATGCCCTTTTCTGTTTTATTGTAAAAAGTCAGGCTTCATATAGCTTGGATTTGGATAAGTATAAAATCCTTCACCAGATGCAGTTCCTAGCTTTCCTTTATCAATATATTCCGTTTTTAAGTATGCAGCTAATTTTTCGAATTCTTTTTTGCCTGCTTGAGCTTTACCGTTAGCGATATTATAGGCTGTAGTAATTCCAACTACGTCTAAAATGGCAAATGGACCTTTAGGAGAGCCTGTTGCGATCATCCATGTTTTATCAATTGTTTCAGGGGCGGCTACTTCATTTATTAATAGCATTTGGGCTGCCTCTAAAAGTGGAACTAATAGCGAATTTAAAATATAGCCTGGCTGCTCCTTTTGTAATGGTAAAGCGACCATGCCAATTGCTTTTGCAAATTCGATGACGTCTTGAAAAACATCCATATCTGTCCCAGGATGCTTCATAATTTCTGCTGTATTGTTTTTCCAAATTTCATTTGCGAAGTGGAGAGCAAGGAATTTCTCAGGACGGCCTGTTGCTTCTGCAAATTGACTAGGTAGCATTGTCGAGGAATTCGTAACGAAAATTGTTTTATCAGGTGCAACTTCTGCAAGTTGTTTGTAAAAATTGGTTTTAATATTTACAACCTCAGGAACAGCTTCAATAACGAGATCAGCATAAGCAACGGCTTTAGCTAGGTCACTATGAAAGGAAATTCGGTTAAAAGCATCATTAACTGCATCACCTGTTGCTCCTAGATCCTCCTGATAACGTTTTTTAAGCTTTGTGATTCTTTCCTTTGCACGTTCAATTGCATCATCATTAATGTCATAAATTGATACCACAAATCCTTTAAAAGCAGTTTGAAAGGCAATTTGACTGCCTAAAACACCACTTCCGGCAACTGTAATATGCTGATAATTCATTTTTATCCTCCTTTTTTACTGAATGTCTCCTTTATTATGTACATTCATCTTAAATACATGAGGAGTGATTATTACTATCTCTTGTAAGCGTAATATGCTATTAGTCTGGTATAATGACTGATAAGTAACAAGCTACAGAATAGGAGCAATAGATGAACAATGAACAAAACGATTGGGATATTAGCACATGTAGATGCAGGAAAGACAACGTTTTCAGAGCAACTGCTTTATCATACGAAAAGTATTAAAACGCGCGGACGTGTCGACCACCAAAATGCATTTCTTGACAGCCATGAAATCGAAAAACAGCGTGGCATTACGGTGTTTGCTGACCAAGGAATGTTTCAATATGAGGACTGTACATACTATTTAATCGATACTCCTGGTCATGTCGACTTTTCCCCTGAAATGGAGCGGGCTATTCAGGTGATGGACTTTGCGATAGTCATTGTAAGTGCAGTAGAAGGAATCGAGGGACATACAGAAACGGTTTGGAACCTATTAAAGAAACATAACATTCCGACCTTTTTCTTTATAAATAAAACAGATCGTACTGGTGCAAATGTCGAGATGGTCTTGGGCGAAATTCGGAGTCAGCTTACAGAAAATATGATTGATCTTTCCGAAGGCTTTTCAGATGAAAAAATGACGGAAGAATTAATTGAATTTATCGCTGAGCGAGATGAAGAGCTGCTTGCCTACTATATAGAAAATGGCTATGATTCTAAGCTATGGCTATTGAAAATGAAAGAAATGATTAAGTCGTCGAAAATTTATCCATGCTCAAGCGGCTCAGCATTACAAGATATTGGTGTAAAGGAATTTCTAGAGAAGTTTCACTTATTAACTGTCACAAATTATTCGACAAGTGAGCCGTTTGGTGGCCGTGTCTATAAAATTCGCTATGATGAAGCCGGTACAAGAGTAACGTATATAAAAGCATTATGTGGAACGTTGAAGGTTAGAGATGATTTAGTATATGGTAATGGAGATATCGAAAAGGTTACACAAATTCGCAAATATAATGGCAAGCAATTTCAGCAAGTGAATCAAGCAAATGCAGGTGAGCTCATTGCTGTGGTAGGTCTTTCGAATGCTGTAGTTGGAGATGGGGTCGGTGTTCTAAAGGAAGCCTCCATGTATGAAATGGTTCCAGCCTTAAAATCGAAGGTTGTTTTTGAGCCTGGAGTAAACGCAAAAGAGGCTTTAAGGTATTTTCGCATTCTTGAAGCGGAGGACCCTTCCTTAAATGTTACTTGGGAGGAACGGCTTCAGGAAATTCAGCTTCATGTAATGGGCACGATCCAATTAGAGGTACTAGAACAAATGGTGTTGGAACGTTTTTCGTTAAAAATTCATTTTGAACAGCCAGAGATTCTTTATAAGGAAACGATTAAAAATGAAGTAGTTGGATACGGACATTTTGAGCCATTGCGACACTATGCTGAGGTGCATCTGAAATTAACGCCTGGGGAACGGAATAGCGGCATTGTTTTTGAAAGCACATGCCATACGGATAACTTATCGGTTGGCTTACAAAACTTAGTCGGTCAGCATGTATTGGAACGGGAGCATCACGGTTTGCTTACAGGTTCACAGGTAACGGATATAAAGGTCACATTGCTAACAGGCAGAGACCATAATAAGCATACACACGGCGGCGATTTCCGCGAGGCAACATATCGCGCGTTAAGACAAGGCTTGGAAAAAGCAAGTAATATTTTGCTCGAACCATTTTACAAGTTTAAGATAAAGGTAGATTTAGACCAAATGGGTAGGGTGTTATCAGATATTCAGGCTGCAAATGGACGGTTTGAAGCACCGGAAACGGAAGGAGATAAAGCGATAATTACCGGATTTGCTCCTGTTGCTACGTTTATGGACTATAGTACAGTTCTTGCTTCCTTTACACATGGAAAAGGGAGGATAAGTTTAACGTTTGGAGGCTATCATCGTTGCCATAATGAAGAAGAGGTTATCGAACGAATTGGCTATGATAAGAATGCAGATCCAGAGTATACATCGTCCTCGATTTTTTGTGCGAAGGGGCAGGGCTTTACTGTCAAATGGGATGAGGCCGAAGCGATGATGCATTGCTTATAAAGAGTGATAGATTGATAAATTGCGGGGAGATGAATTTGATGCTGAACCTTTATATTACAAGACATGGTGAAACAATATGGAATACAGAAAAAAGGCTCCAAGGATGGAAGGATTCTGCCTTAACTGAAAATGGGGTTGAAAATGCAAAATTATTGGGAGAAAGGTTAAAGGATACAGAGTTCGATATGATTTATGCGAGTCCTAGTACAAGGGCGAGGATGACAGCAGAGTTAATTAAAGGGGATAGAAAGCTAATCATACGAGAAGAAGAAAACCTTAGAGAAATCAATTTAGGCGAATGGGAGGGGCGAACACATAACGACTTAGAAGAAGCTTATCCTGAAGAATACCATGCTTTTTGGAATACGCCACATCTTTATAAGACAAAGTCTGGTGAAGACTTTTATCAGCTGCAAGCTAGAGCGAAAAAGGTGTTAACTCGGATTATGGGAGAGCATGAGGAAGGGAATGTATTACTTGTAACACACTCTGTTTTTATAAAGGCATTGTTGGCACATTGTAAAAACGCTCCTATCGAACAATTGTGGGCACCGCCATTTATACATGATACTAGTTTGACGATTATAGAGGTGAACGATGGTAAGGTAGATATAAAATTGGAAGGAGATATTTCTCACCGTTCTGACGCGTATTAGGCGCCGCTTGTTTAAGTGAACGAAAAAGAGCTCCTCGTATTTATTCCTCATAAGCTATAGAAAACGGAGCTGACTTTAGGATGATTCGGTCAGCTCCGTTAGAATTATTTCATCAACTTTTTAGTATTTCTTGTATTTAAGATAAAATATGCTGTGATACATGATGTAATCGGAATAACTAACGCTACACCAATTCCACCAAAAAGGATCGTTATCATTTCGGCACTAAATACTTTTGAATTAACAATATCTCCAAATGAATAAGATAAATCCTTGAACCATATTAGTAAACCTAAATAGCCGCCGAAGAAAGCAAAAAATAATGTATTTGTCGTAGAGCCTAAAATATCTTTGCCAATACTGATTCCAGATTTAAATAATGCCTTCCTACTAATCTCTGGATTATGAAGCACAATTTCACGCATAGGAGAAGTAATCGAAATGGCAACATCGGTAATCGCACCAATTGTACTCATAATTATCATGGAAGCACCTATTTTAACAAAATCAACTCCAATGTACAGGGAGAATGCGTCCAGCTCACCAGCCTCCTCTTCCCCGAAGCCTTGAATCATTGCTTTCTCAGTTATAATCACAATCATGAGGATTAAAATAGAAGTCGTAATTATGGTAGATAGGAAAGCGATCGTTGTTTTTTTGTTCACTTGGTTAATGTAAAATAAATTGGTGCAGCTAATGATAATACATGCGATTATCGTTAACAATATTGGATCAACATTTGGATCCGCCATGAAAAGGATCGTTAAAAAAAGCACCGCAAAATTTATGAAAACTGCAACAAAAGACCGAGCTCCTTCTTTACCACCGATACAAATCATCGATATAAATAAAATAGCTGTTAGGATAACTAGTACATTCATACTCTTTCCCTCTTTCGATTAATGAAAAAAATAGTCGTATATAAAGCGATTGGAATCGTTAAGACAATACCGATTCCCCCTGCAAGGGCCCGTGCTATTTCTAAAGAAAGGTTCATCGATAGAGTAAACGACAATGATGAGGAATTTTTAAAATAAAGGATAAGCATTGGAATAGATCCGCTTATATAGGCGAAAAATAGAATATTCGTCATGATTCCCATCACATCTTTTCCAATATCCCTTCCTGAGGCTTTCAACGCTTTAACTGGTATATCGTTATTTTTTTCATATAGCTCAAATAAGGAAGATGACATCGTAATCGCAACATCCATCACTGCTCCCAATGAACCAACTAATACTCCGGCTATAAATACTACTTGAGGTGGACGAGTTAAAAATTGCATTTCTTCATAGCGAAGGCCGTTTCCCATCGTGATTTTCATCACAAAATAGGTGATGACCATCGTAATGAAGGTTCCTAGCAATGTAGCAATAATAGCTGCATAGGTTTTTTCTTTAAAACCACTAACGAGTAGTAAAGAGATGACTGTAAACAAAATCGCACTTATACTGCAAATGAAAAGCAG
The DNA here is from genome assembly GCF_052044855.1 of Metabacillus sp. 22489. Classification (NCBI taxonomy): domain Bacteria; kingdom Bacillati; phylum Bacillota; class Bacilli; order Caryophanales; family Bacillaceae; genus Metabacillus; species Metabacillus sp. 22489. Next base: position 10,203 of record NZ_JBQENT010000002.1, on the reverse strand, counting down.
GCTAATATGTGATGTATTTAAGTAAATGTCTAAAGCATACGATAACAAAATCGCATTAACAACTAAGCTAATGATCGAAAATAACCCTTGCTTTTTTGCTACGAAAAGTAAAATGAAGATAAAAATCCATCCTACCGTTAAAACATATTTATCTCGTTTAACATCTTTTATTGTTCCAGTTAAATCCTTCGTTCCGTCAGCTTTTTTATCGATTGAAACAAATAGCTCATTCCCGACAACGTATTCCTGATCATAGGCTCCAGATGATGTGAATTCATTCGTTAAATGAATGAACTTTCCTTTATCTTCTCCATTTTTTATTTTCGCAACGATATGCTGAGTATAAAGCTTGTCATGATTTTGATGTTCATCTCGTATTTCTGATGATTTTTCAACATTTGTTTTGATGACCTCCGCAATTGTCCGGTCATAAAAAGAATGGTTGTGGTGAACAAAATATACGGAAATAACGAAACAAAGACCTAAAAGAATATAAAAAGCAACACGCTTATAGGACATTCCTTTTAGATAATTTATGAATATTTTCAAGTGATAACCTCCACGTAAAACCGATTTTAGGAAGATCAAAGATATGAATTGTTAACTAGATTAACTAATAACAATGACTTAGAATAACAAGAATATCCTTTAACCGTCAAGGGAGCTATGTAACAGAAATGTAGACAATTGATGAATTTTAATAGAATGTAATTAATGAGATTGAGCTTTTTAGCAGAGTGGGTTGTGAGCAATACGTGAAGTTATGCAGTTGTCGCTTATCTTCTTAGCGAAGGAGAGTAGTAGTCTGGGCTTTACAATGGCAAACTTTAAAATCTACAAAAAAGCAAGGCAATAGATGGTGGAGGTTACCACTTTATCTATTGCCTTTTTAGCTATTTAACCGAATTTTAACCAAACTTAGGAGTCGTTTTTAAACTCGGGACATTATGATTGATATCAAAGTAAATGGAGAATTCCTATAAGGAGAATGAAAAGATGAGAATATTAGAATTGCTACTAGTTTTATCATGTATAAGCTTGTTAGTAAATGTTTGGTTTCGTATGAAGATTAGCCGTAACATAAGGATAGCGACAATATGCTTTAGCCTTGGAATATTCGTTTGTCAGCTCATCTTTGAAGGCTATCGTTGGCAAATGGTGTTTCTTTATTTTCTCACCTTCCTGCTAATAATTATTTCGTTCCTTCGATTAAAAATAAAGGTGAGGTTTATAAGGGGTTGCTGCCATTTCTTTGCAGTACTGCTCATAGCGGTCTCCATTTTTTTATCTTTATCTTTTCCAGTGTTTAACCTGCCAGAGGTTCAGGGACCATATAAAGTAGGTACACAGACATTTCATTTTATTGATGAAAAAAGAGTGGATCCATTTAGTAAAAGCGAGAATGGAAAGAGAGAGCTTATCGTACAGGTTTGGTATCCAGCAGAAAATGTTAATAAGAGAAAAAGGCAATATCTGATTCCTCAGAATAAAGAAATTTTACAAAAGTATAAAAAGGCTTTTGCAGAATCATTAGGGGTTCCTTCATTTATGCTCGACTATTGGAAATATATAAAAAGCAATGCTTATGAGGATGCACGTTTAATAGATACAAAGACATCGCTTCCGGTTGTTCTTATTAGTCATGGTGGTGGTACGAGTAGGGTATTGCATACAACTCAGGCTGAGAATCTTGCCAGCAACGGCTTTATTGCGATCGCAATTGATCATACGTATTTTACAGCAGCAACTGCTTTTCCTGATGGAACAGTCACTGGATTTAAAGCAAAGGATGCGCTAACCGACTTTTTTGGCACTAGCAAGAAATACGGAGAAGTTTGGATGGCGGATTTACAATTTGTTCTTGATAATCTAGAGAAAATAAATAACGGAGCAATTCGAAGTAAATTTGAAGGAAAGCTAGACTTAAACAATATTGGCATGATGGGGCATTCGTTTGGAGGAGCAACAGCTTTCAATGCGGTAGCTACAAATGAACGAATAAAGGCAGGGATCAATATGGATGGTACGCTGTATAACATGGATAGTATACCTAGTTCAACAAAACCATTTATGTTCATTCAGCCTGAAGAATTTATCGTTCAGAAGGAAGAAATTGAAAAGAATCAAGTGACAAATACAAGTAATATGACAGAGGAAGAATGGAATGAATTAATGAATTATAAGCGAAAAGAATTTGAAGTAATTAATCAATCTCTCGCTTCACGAGGGGTAATGATGTCTATTAAGGGAACGAAGCATTATAATTTTACAGACTTCCAGCTTTTTTCTAATCTATTAAGCTTAATTGGCTATACAGGCTCAATCGATGGAAAACGAGGTACCGAAATTATAAACAAATATGTAGTCGATTTCTTTTCTATCCATTTGCAAGGGATAGATGGAAGGTTAATATATAAGCAAAACGCTAACTATCCCGAGGTTCGCTTCCATTCTATAGAGGAATGATATTTTGATCTATTAATTACTAGAATAAAATGAAGAGATGAGAGTCAAAGGATTAGTATGACAAGTATCATCACTAATAATATAATGGATTTATATGTAAAAAGTTGAAAGGTGGATGGGTATGGTTTATGTTGCTTTGCTTCGGGGGATTAATGTTGGTGGAAAAAATAAAATTGACATGAAGCTGCTTAAACAAACGTTTGAACAAGCCGGAATGAAAGATGTTATAACATACATCAATACAGGTAATATTATTTTTTCAAATAAAGACCTATCAAAGACGGAACTATCTGGCATTTTGGAAGAGGCAATCGAGCGTGATTTCGGATTGCAAATTAAAGTAGTAGTTCGCAGTATCGATGATGTCGGGGGAATAATTAACGCGATTCCTGACATATGGAAAAATGACAAAGACATGTCAAGTGATGTCATGTTTTTATGGGATGAAATCGATGATGAATCTGTTCTTGAGAATCTTGTCATTAAACCGAATATTGACACAGTCAAATATGTCCCAGGTGCAATCCTTTGGTCAGTCGATAAGCAAAATGTAACCAAAAGCGGAAAGTCAAAAATCATTGGTACAAAGATATACAAACAAGTTACGGTGAGAAATGTCAACACTGCTCGCAAAATTTATGAACTGATGCAAGCGCAAAACAGTTCGTTCTCCTGAGGATCATTTCATTATCACATCCATTGTATCTAAATAAAGCTTTCTAAAAAAAGAGGGTCGCTCAAAACCAAAGGTTCAGACCCCTCAAACTCAATATACAAGTGGGTCAGACCCTTTTGAGTCACCCTCTTTTCTCATTAAATTGCTTTATCAAAAGGCGGCAAAGCGAAAGGCCCGACTCATAATTGTTGGCACGACAGATGCATGATTTTCATCCGGTGCCACATAGATGCTTTTATGTAATTTTTCGATGTTATAATCATTTAAGCTTGAAACAATTTGTTTCGCATCTTCCACCATAAACATTTCCTCGCTGCCAACTGACACAAATAGCTTACGATCAACGTTTATTTTCTTTTCACAGAATTTCTCTGCGTACTTTCTTATTTCATAATCATTCCACCATGTTGAAGGGCTTGAGGCCAAATAGACTTGAAAAAGCTCTGGTCGAGTAAATAGCGTCCAAAGTACGAATAAGCCACCTAGTGAATGACCAAATAATGCTTGTTTTTCACGAGCGATGTGATAGGTTTTCGAAATGATTGGCAGTAATTCACTTTCTAAAAAGGTGAGAAACTTTTCTGCTCCACCGTGTTTTCCTAAGTGTAAGTTCTTTTCCTTTATCCGATCAGGATAAACATATTGTGGTGCAGGGGGTGTAAAATCATAAAACCGCATTTTTACCCTTTCCTCAAGATGCTTATGTCCAATACCAATGACGATGGCAGGAGAAATCGCTGTTTTTTGTGTGTTTCGAGATTGTAGCTTAACAATGTCACGTCCGAATTGAAAATAATCATTTCCATCCAACAGGTAATAAACCGGAAATCCTTTTTCAGGTGGCTCCTCATCTGGAAGATAAACCTTAATCTCATATGTGTAGTCCATGATTTGCGAGTAGATTTCCCATGCTTCTGTTTGAGCTAACTGAACGTTAGTTTTCAAAGAAATATCACCTCTTTTAGACTATCCTCCTATAGATAGCCGGAAATTTTATGCCTTTGCCTTAGCTAATAAATATAAAAAGTACGGGATGCCGACAATTGAAATAACAATTCCTACTGGGAGCTCTGATGGTTCAAATAATGTTTTCGCAAAAAAGTCTGAGACAATGAGCAAGAACATCCCAATTATTGCACTTGCTGGGACAATGAAGCGATGATCAATTCCGACTAATCTTCTCGCAATATGTGGGGCGATTAAACCGATAAATCCGATTCCACCTGATACAGAGACACATGCACTTACAATGCCAATGCTGCATAGTAAGAGGATCGCCCTTTCTTTATTTACCGAAATTCCTAAGCTTCTTACACTTGTTTCTTCTAATTGAAAATAATTGAGTAAATAGCTTTTTCTTATAATGATTGATCCTAATAGGATAATCCAAGGGAGAATGGCAATGATAAAGGTCCAATTCGCATGATAGATGCTTCCAGATATCCAAACAGCAGCCATTTCGTAATCCTTTTCATTCATTTTTAATGATAGATAAAGAGTAACTGCACTAAAGCCGCTGCTAATGGCTATTCCTGTAAGAATGAGCCTTTGCATATCTAGAACGCCTCGACGCATGGCAAAAAGAAAGATGATTAGTGCGGCAAGGCAACCGCCAACAAAGCCAAAAAGAGGCATCATCAAGATCGATGTCCAATTGTTTTCACTCATGTTTGTATAAGCGAATTGAAAGAAAAACATAAACAAAACAATTGAAGCGCTAGCGCCGGCATTAATACCTAATATTCCAGGATCGGCTAAGCCATTTCGCGTGATTCCTTGAATGACAGTTCCGGCAATCCCTAACCCTATTCCAACTATTGCAGCAATGATAATTCGCGGTAAGCGAAATTCAAAAATAACTAATTGGTGATGTTCATTTGCATCAATGTGAAGGATTGTTTTGATAACGTCGGCAACAGACATATCAAACGCGCCATTTGTTAAATGAAAATAAAAGGCGATAAAGGTTAATCCTAAAAAAACGAGCATTGTAATGATAAATCTACCTAGTGCTTGCTTACCCATGGCGTCCTCCTCCTTTTGTCTTTATTAAATAAAGAAAGAAGGGAATGCCAATCATCGCAGTTACAACACCGACTGGGGTTTCAAAAGGATAATTAATGAATCGGCTAAATATGTCGCAAAACGCTAGGAAAACCGCGCCAATCACAGCTGAGCACGGGATGATTAAACGATAATCAACGCCAACAATAAAGCGGGTAATATGTGGGATGACAAGTCCGACAAAGGCAATTTTCCCAACTAATGCAACAGCTGTTCCGGTCAGACAAATGACAGAGAGTATGCTAATTGCTTTCACCCATTTTGTTCGTAAGCCTAATCCGAGAGCAACATCTTCTCCTAAAGAAGCGATCGTAACTGATTTTGCTATGAGTAAAGCGAGAAGAAGACCGACTATCCCAAAAGGAATTGATACGAGCAATAAATCTGGGTTTACTGTTTGAAGCTTTACATTATACCAAACACTAATCGTTTGGGAAACTTGGAAATACATAGCGATCGCTTGAGCAATGCTGCTTAAAAAGGTCCCAATTACCGTTCCAATAATGGCGAGGCGGACAGGTGAGAGCCCTTTTTTTACAAGGGAGCCAAAGCCAAAAACTAAGCCAGCACCTATAGCAGAGCCAACCATTGATAATAAAATCATCTGTACATTTGAAAGCCCGGGGATAAAGACGGTTGCCAACGTAATAACAAAGGCTGATCCGTCATTTACTCCCATAATTGAAGGTGAGGCAAGGTAATTTCGCGTCATTCCTTGCATGACTGCACCGGAAACCGCTAAAAATGCCCCTACTAATAATGCGGCGATTACACGAGGTAATCGGGCTGTTGAAATGATATTATGATCGACATTATTTCCATTGAAATGTGTTAGCGCCTCCCAAATAGTGAAAGGAGAAATATCCTTTGCACCATATGAGATAGAAACGATAATCGCTAAAACAATGAATAATGGAGAAATGACGAGAATCATCGTTGCAAGCCAATTGTTTTTCGTCATGACCATTCTTCACACCTTCGTCATTCCTTTGAGAGGCTTTCGATGGCAGCATCTAAAAATTTAACTTTTGACCAAGCAGTTCCACCTTGTGCTAACGGATCAACGACATTTACGAAAACATGATCATTTTTTGCGGCCTCAATACTTTGGAAAATTGGATTTTCCATTAATTCATCAAGTGCAGTTGGATTTTCACTGTTTTCACTTGTCTCAAATTGTAAAAAGATATAATCTGGATTGACCTCTGCTAAAGCCTCTAATGAAATTTCTGCCTGTGCCTTTGTGTTGCTAATAACCTCTGGAATTTGCGCACCTAAATCTTCATATAGTACTGGATTTAAATAAACATTTGCAGGATAAACGTTCATAATACCTTGGCGTACACGAATAATAAGGATTTGCTTATCCTTTATTGAGCCTTCTATTTTTTCTCTTGCCTCAGCTGCCTTTTTTTCATAATCAGCAATGATGCTATCAGCCTCAGATTCCTTTCCAGAAAGCTGTCCTAATAGCTTTAAATTGTCTTTCCAATTTGATGAAATATGAGAATAAGGGATCATCGTTTGAATTTTATTTAATTGAGTTACAACTTCCTCCTGAAACTTTGATGAGCCGATAATGACGTCTGGTTTTAATGCAAGGATAGCCTCGTTATTTGGAGCGAATTTATCACCGATTAACTCTGCACCTTCTAATTCATTTGCTAGATATGTAGGAATTTCGTTGGCAATCGCTAGTACACCGACTGGTTTCACCCCTAAAATTGCTGCATCCTCCATTGATTCAAGGCTAGCAGTGACAATATTATTAACCTCCGCTGGTAGCGTATAATTTTCTCCTAAGTAGGAAGTAGTCTGTTCAGTAGCTTGACCCTCTTTTGTTTCCTTTTCTGTTGTTACATCCTCCTTTGCTGTCGCAGGAGTGGTCTCCTTGTTATCACTACATGCTGATAAGCTAATTGCTAGTAATGCTGTTCCACCTATAAGCCAATATTTTTTCCCTTTCATTTTCATCCTCCGTCGCATAAAGATTTTATTTTTTTGATTGTTAGGTTCCAACTAGTTGGTAACGGTAATAAATATGAGAAGTAACTCTCTAAGTGATATCGATAATCATTATCAATGATAAACTATTGGAAAAACTTACACAATATGAAATTGTGAAATGTTTAATAAAGAAATTATTAAGAATAGCAGATTGATAGGAAATAAGGCTGACGATTGATGAAACCTTTTTCCCCTATTTGCGTATTAATTACTAGTACTAATAGGAGGGATCTCCATGTTCACAGAAATAAATGAAAGGCTAGTTGAAATACGAGGGGATTTACGGAAGAAAGAGAAGTATGAGCTCCAACTAGCAGATTATTATAAGGAAGCAGAACTACTTGATGAACGATTATCAGAGCTTAGAATCCAATTTGAGGAAGAGCAGGTAGATGTTGAGAAGCTAGAAGGCTTTAGTTTAACGAACTTATTTGCAACATTATCTGGAACGAAGCATGATAAATTATCAAAGGAAAAACAGGATTTGCTTGCTGCCCAGCATAAGCTTGAAGAGGCGGCAAAATCGAAAATGGAAATTGAAGAAGCAATACAAACGCTCAAGCAAAAGCTATTCCATTTAAAAAATACGGAATACGAATATCAACAGTTATTGCTGCAAAAAGAAACTCTTATTAAAGCGAGTTCGTTGTCTTATGCGAATGATGTGTTTGAATTAAGTGAAAAGGAAGGTAATTTAAAAGCATACATAGCAGAGCTTGAAGAAGCAAAAATCGCTGGAGAGCGGGTTAAGCACTCTCTTAAACAAGCAATTACATCGCTGGAAAACGCAGAAAATTGGGGAGCTTTAGACATGTTCGGCGGGGGGACAATATCAGGATTTGTAAAGCATCAGCATATTGATCAAGCTGAAAAGGATTTACATGAAGCTCAAACAAGAATGCGCCAATTCCAAAAGGAACTATTAGATGTCAAAGAAGCTGTTCAAGTGGAAGTAAATATATCTGAGATGCTAAAGTTCGCTGATTTCTTCTTTGATGGATTTATCACTGATTATATGGTTCAAGGGAAGATTACTGAATCACTAAAACAAACAAGAGAGCATTATGAAAAAGTAAATCAAATTTTAATAAAGTTATCGAACCAAATTGACCAAAAGGAAAGTGAATTAAAGAATATTCAATTAGAAAAGAACGAGATGATAATCAGTTTATAAGATAAATACATCTAAACAGAATAACGTAAATTTCTTGCCGTTACGATAAAGTGTTTTTAGTGAAATAGCCTATCTACAAATGGGTATTTTTGTCATCTACTATATAGAGCATAATGGAGTGGAGTTGAGTATGATGACAAGAAAACTTGAAAAATTTGTTGATATGCTTCCTAAAATGTCAGTAGCTACTCCTCTTAAGAAGGATAATCATACAGCATATTATGAAGTGACGATGGAGGAGTTTACACAAAAGCTGCATAGAGATTTAGAAGAAACTAAACTATGGGGGTATAATCGTCAGTTCCCAGGTCCGTTGTTCGATGTTAAACAAGGAGAGCCTGTTGATGTGAAATGGATAAATCAGCTTCCAGATAACCATTTCCTCCCGGTTGATCATTCTATTTTTCATGACGGGCATGATGCGGAAGTTCGAACGGTGACACATTTACATGGCATGGAGACGGAGCCTGATAGTGACGGCTATCCAGAAGCTTGGTTTACAAAGGACTTTCAACATGTAGGTCCGTTTTTCAAAAGGGAGATTTATCATTATCCAAATCATCAGCGTGGAGCTACGTTATGGTACCATGATCATGCTATGGGGATGACTAGGCTTAACGTCTATGCAGGTCTTGTTGGGATGTATATTTTACGTGATAAAAGGGAGGAAAGCTTGAAGCTTCCAAAAGGGGAGTATGAAATTCCTCTCATTCTATTAGATCGTTCCTTTCATGATGATGGGTCTTTGCTTTATCCTAACCAGCCTGATAATGCCTCGGAAAATCTGCCAAATCCATCGATTGTTCCGTTTTTTCAAGGTGATACGCTTTTAGTAAATGGCAAGGTATGGCCTTATCTTGAGGTTGAACCCCGTTTATACCGATTTCGCCTATTGAATGCATCGAATGGCCGTTCCTATCAATTATACCTTGATTCAGGCCAATCCTTTTTTCAAATTGGTACAGATGGAGGGTTATTGCGTAAGCCTGTGAAGCTTGATAGGTTCACACTAGAGCCAGCGGAACGAGCTGATTTACTAATTGATTTTTCAAATTATGCTGGTGAAGAGATTATTTTGAAAAATGATTTAGGTCCAAATCCAGATCCTGCGGATGAAACATTTGATGTGATGAAATTTAAAGTTAGCCTACCTCTTTCAGAAGAGGGTACTAACAACATTCCAAAGCGTTTATCTTACATCCCTTCACTTAAGGGAAATCGAATTACTGCACATCGGAATTTAAAGTTAACTGGAACAACGGATGAATATGGTCGTCCACTTCCATTGCTTAACGGGAAAAAATGGGCGGATCCAGTTACAGAAAAGCCAGGTTTAGGTACGACAGAAATATGGTCATTTATTAATATCATGGGCTTTACTCATCCAATACATCTCCATTTAATTCAATTTCAAATTTTAGATCGGATACCATTTGATTTGGCGCATTATAATGAGACTGGAGAAATCAAATATACAGGGCCAGCTCGACCTCCGGAACTTAATGAACGGGGATATAAGGATACAGTTGCTGCACATTCTGGTGAAGTAACTCGTGTTATTGTCCGTTTTGCTCCTTATTCAGGTCAATATGTGTGGCATTGCCACGTTCTTGAGCATGAGGATTATGATATGATGCGGCCATATCTTATAATCGATTAATTGTTCCGACTAGCAAATATAAGAAGAAAAGGGGCTGGGACAAAACCCTACCTTTTCAAATGAAAAAGCCGGTGGCATTTTACGAAAGTAAAATGTCATCGGCTTTAATTTTTGCATTTAAAAAAGGACACTTTCTGTTAAAATTAAGTTACCACA